>DATIEW010000402.1:0-3040 GCA_035455585.1 Vicinamibacterales bacterium
TTCTTCGAGCACTTCGTCTACATCGCCCACGCCATGGACGACCGGGGCCACGAGGGCCTCAGCCTCTGGGACGAGGTCGACGGCTTCTACTACGACGTGCTGCACGCCGACGGCCACCACCGGCCTCTCAAGATACGCTCGCTGGTGGGCCTCGTCCCGCTCTTCGCGGTGGAGACGCTGGAGCCCGAGGTGGTGGACACGCTGCCGGGATTCCAGAGGCGCATGCAGTGGTTCATCGACAACCGCCCCGACCTGCGCGAACACGTGCAGCTCGTGACCCGACCCGACGGGGCCATCCGGCGGATGCTGTCGATCGTCTCGCGCGACAAGCTGCCCCGCGTGCTGCGGTTCATGCTGGACGAACGCGAGTTCCTCTCGCCCTACGGCATCCGCGCCGTCTCCCGGCACCACGCCGAGCAGCCGTACGTGTTCTCGCTCGGCGAGGCGGAGCACCGCGTGGACTACGAGCCGGCGGAGTCCACGAGCGCGCTCTTCGGCGGCAACTCCAACTGGCGAGGACCGATCTGGTACCCGATGAACTACCTCCTGATCGAGTCGCTGCAGAAGTTCCACCACTTCTACGGCGACGCGCTGATGGTGCCGTACCCGACGGGGAGCGAGCGCCGGCTGCGCCTGCGGGACGTCGCCGCGGACATCTCCCGCCGCCTGGCCCGCATCTTCCTGCGCGGCGCCGACGGCCGCCGCCCGGTCTATGGCGGTGTCGAGAAGTTCCAGACCGATCCGCACTGGCGCGACCTGCTGCTCTTCTACGAGTACTTCCACGGCGACAACGGCGCCGGCCTCGGCGCCAGTCACCAGACCGGCTGGACGGCGCTCGTCGCCAAGCTGCTCCAGCAGAGCGGCGAGTGATGGCCACCGCGGCGATCATCCTGGCCGGCATCGACGGCACCCGCCTGCGCTCGCTCACGCGCCGGTCCCTGGCCACGGTGCTGGCGACGGGATGAAGGGCCCTAGCGGCCGACCGTCTTCCGGATGCTGCCGAAGTGATCGTCGATGTGATTGATCAGGATGCCCGTGACGACCTGCTCGGCCGTCATGGGCGGCATGCCGGCGAGGACGGGGCCGCTCTTCGCCAGCTGTTCGTCGCTCAGGCCGAGGACGACCGCGGCGGCGGCGGCGGCCCCTTTCCGGTGGAGCTCGATGGTCTCGGCCTTGGTGCAGTTGGCATGCTCCTTCGCATGCTTGGCGTTCATCTCGTGAAGCATGTCCATCGTGAAATTGCCCATCGATCGCCCGGTTGCGACCGCTGTGACGATGCCCGCGATCGGCTCGTGACTGCCAGCCACATGGTGCGCGGTCACGCCGACGGACCACTTCTCCGCGTCCGTGACCTTTCTCCAGTCCGCCTCGCTCAGCGTCTCGAGCACCGCCGTCGCTTCCTGGACCTTCGCCTCGAACTGCTTCGCAAGCGCTTCGGCTTTCGCCCCCATGGGATCCTCCTCGATCGGGACGTGGGACTGCGACGATTCGGGCGGACGGCCGCTCCTCGTCTCGGGGCGAGGGCCCGCCGAACTGGAGCGTCACATAGTTCGAGCGAGCCCGCAATTGCCGTGTGAGGGAGGCGACGCCCGGCCCACGGCCCGATCCGGCGGCGTATCCGTTCCCGCGAGCCGGTGTCCCGCCCTCGGGAAGCCCTCTGGACGTTGCGCCACTACGGGGGCGGGAGTACGCTGCCCCGAGCGTGCAGGGTCGCCGTCGACACTTCGTTCATCGATGGAGGATGCACATGGCCCAGGTCAAGCCGATTCCGGATGGCTACCCCAGGATGACGCCCTACCTGATCGTGGATGGCGCCGCCCAGGCGATCGAGTTCTACAAGAAGGTCTTCGGTGCCACCGAGAAGATGCGGATGCCGAGCCCCGGCGGGAAGGTCGGGCATGCCGAGCTGACTCTCGGCGATTCGATGATCATGCTGGCCGACGAGCAGCCCGAGATGGGCGCCCGGGCGCCGCGCGCCTACGGCGGCGCCGCGGTGAGCCTGATGGTCTACGTGCCGAACGTGGACGACACCGTGAAGAGCGCGAGCGCCGCCGGGGCGAAGATCGTCCGGCAGGTGGAGAATCAATTCTACGGCGACCGGATGGGGACCATCGAGGATCCCTTCGGGCACCGCTGGTACGTCGCCACCCATGTCGAAGACGTGCCGCCCGGAGAGATGGCGAAGCGCGCCGCCGCCGCGATGGGCAAGTCCACGTAGGGAGACGTCAGCCCGGCGCTGGGGGGCTCATGTTGGCAGGCTCCGGAGGACGTCGATCGTCTGGGCCGGTTCCGGCCGCCGCGTGTAGTCGGGATCGGCGTCGACGGCCCGGATGATCCCCTCGCGGTCGATCACGAAGCGGGCCGGGACGGGCAGTCGCCAGGTGCCGTCGCCGTTGCCGCGAGCCAGGTCGATGCCGAACTTCGTGTAGAGCGCCTGCAGATCGTCGGGCAGCGTGAAGACCAGACCATAGGTCTCGGCCACCCGGTTGCCGAAGTCACGCAGCACCTCGAACGGCAACGGGCTGGGCTCCTCGGTTTCGCGCGGCGTCCGCGCGACCTGCGGGGAGATGACGGTGAGGGTGGCGCCGGCTGCGGCGATGTCGGGCAGCGCCTGCCGCAGAGCTTCCAGCTCTGCATTGCAGTAGGGTCACCAGCGGCCGCGGTAGAACGACAGCACGACCGGACCGCGGGCGCGCAGGTCGGCCAGGCTGATCGAGGCGCCGGCAGCGTTGGGCAGCGTGAAGTCGGGCGCCGGCTGGCCGACCCGGGCGACGCGCTGCATGATCCCCGAGGCGCGCAGGTCCGCGACGCTGCGCTCCATGACGGCGCGGGCTTCGGGTGGGATGCGGGCCTTGGCGGCCTCGCGGATGCGGTCGAGCGTGTCCCCTAGTTGCACGGTAGCCTCCTTTCCCGAGCGATCCGGACCCTACCACACTTTCTTGACCGATCGTTCATGAACTGATATTCGAAGAGGCGTGCCACGCCCCCCGGAGTTCGAGCGCGAGGTGGTCCTCGACCGCGCCATGCGGGCCTTCTGGTC
>DATIEW010000403.1:0-7182 GCA_035455585.1 Vicinamibacterales bacterium
TGGCGCTCTTCGGCGGCGTGGGAATCCTCCTGACAATCGCGTGCGTGAACGTCGCCGGGCTGCTGATCGCCAGGGCCGCGGCGCGATCGAAGGAAACGTCGCTGCGGCTGGCGCTCGGCGCCGGCTTTGGACGGCTCATGCGGCAGTCGCTCGTCGAGGGGCTCCTGCTCACGGCGCTGGGGGCCGTGGCGGGCGTGCCGGTCGGCCACGCGGGGCTGCGCCTGCTGCTCGCGCTGACGCCGGAGTCGCTGAGCCGCCTCGACGCGTCCACGATCGACGGAACGGTGCTCGCCTTCACGCTCGCCGCCGCGGTGGTCTGGGGCCTGCTGCTGTCGCTGGCGCCCCTGATGGAAGTGCTGAACGCGGATCCCTGCCGCTCGCTCCAACGCCAGTCGCGGACGGCCGCCGCGCCGATCCGTTATCGCGCACGCGCCGGCCTGATCGTCGGGCAGATCGCCCTGAGCGTCGTGCTGCTCGTCGGCGCGGCGCTGCTCGTCCGCGCGTTCGTCGAGGTGACGCGCGTCGACCCCGGCTTCCGCACCGACCGCCAGCTGAGCTTCCGGACGCTGGTGCCCCGGGAAACGTTCGTGCGCGAGCTGCTCGAGAAGATTGCCGTGCTCCCCGGCGTCACCGGCGCGGGCGCGTTCAGCCACCTGCCGTACGACGATCTGCCCAACTGGGGGCTGCCGTTCAGCCTCGAGTCGCCGATTCCGCCGGACGCGCCGTTTGCCGACGCCCGCTCGATCTCGCCCGGGCTGCTCGAGACGCTCGGAGCCGAGCTCATCGAAGGCCGCCTATTCACGGAACACGATCGCGATCCGAAGCATCCGGTCGTGATCGTCGACGACCAGCTCGCGCGCCTGCTGTGGCCGGGCCGCAGCGCGCTCGGCCAGCGGCTCTACGTCAACGTGGGCGACTCACGGCAGCCGCAGATCGTCGGCGTCATCGAACACCTCAGGCTGCGGACCCTCGTGGCCGACCTGCTGCCGCAGATCTTCGTCCCGTGGCAACTGGCGCAGCGCAACCCCATGGCATTCGTCGTGAGCACGAGCGGCGAACCCCTGTCGATCGCGCACGCCGTCCGCGAGGCGGCGCTGTCGCTCGACCCGCGCTGCGCGATCTACGACGTGCGGCCGATGACGGACTACGTGGAGTCGGCGCGCGCCACCCGGCGGTTCACGGTCGTCCTCGCGGCGGCGTTCGCCGTGGCGGCGCTCGCGCTGACCTGCGTCGGGGTGTACGGCGTGCTCGCCTACAGCGTCGCGCATCGGCGACACGAGTTCGGCGTCCGGCGTGCGCTCGGAGCGGATGCCGGGCACGTGCTGCGCGGCGTGCTGCGCGAAGGGCTGACGTTCGCGATCGTGGGCTGCGCCGCCGGCGCGGCCGGCGCGCTGGTCGTCGGCCGGTTGATTCAGACGCAGCTCTATGCAGTCCAGCCGCACGACCCGGCCAGCTTCGTCGCCGCCATCACGCTGATTCTCGCCGGCGCCGTCATCGCATGCGGTGTCCCTGCGTACCGCGCGATCGCGGTCAGCCCGATGGAGGCGCTGCGGACCGAATAGCAGGCTGCTGAAGGATGTGCAGCCTGAAGGGACAAGGGAGAAGGCATAAGGAAGAAGGCTAGCGGAGGACCAGATGAAGCTCAGAACATCGTCAATCCTGTTCGCGCTCCTGGCGTTCACCGGCCTGGCAGTCGCGCAGTCGAAGCCGGGTGGGGCCGATGTGCTCTCCGGAACGTGGACGGGGGATATGGGTCCGGACGAGAAGCAGCGGCACGCCATCACCGTCACGATGAAGTACGACGGCAAGACCGTCACCGGCCTCGTCACGCACCCGGAGAACCCCGGTGACATCAAGGGCGGATCGTTCGATCCGGCCACGGGCGCGCTCAAGCTGGACATCATCGTCAGGGACGCCGACAAGACGCACGTCGTGTTCGAGGGAAAGGTCGTCGACGGCAACGCGAGCGGAACCGTCACGTTCGTCGGCCGAGACGGGCGAAAGGGCACGTTCAGGCTCGCCAGGAAGAAAGCGGGGCAGGCGCCTGCGCCGGCCAGGCGCACCGAACAGCAGATCGAGGCGGACTTCGAGGCTCACAAGGGCGACTTCGATTATCTGCTGGGCGATTGGGAATTCACGGCCGAAAGCAAGGAGTACGGGAAGTTCCGCGGCTTCTGGAGCGCCGTGAAGCTCGATGAGGGCCAGGTCCTCGACGAATACCGCATCGTTGACGACAAGGGTGAGACGATCTACGTGACCACCACGCTGCGAAACTACAACAAGTTCGCGGACCGCTGGGAGCTGGCCGGCGCGGATGCCGGCAACGGCCTGCTGGACGTCGGCACGGGCCGGCGCGCCGGCGGCGAGGTCCGGATCGAGCAGACGTTCGGGGTTGCGAGCGGCCGCGCGTCCATCTGGCGAATCCGCTACTACGACATCAAGCCGGACAGCTTCTCCTGGCGCGCCGACCGATCCTCCGACGGCGGCAAGACCTGGGTCGACCGGTTCCAGACGATCGAAGCGCGGCGCATCGGACCGGCTCGAACACTCGGCCCGCTCGCGCCGGCGCGTAAAGGTGGATAGAGCCTATCGCGACCCTTTGACGACCCTGCCGCCGACCATCACCCACCTGACGCGCTCGGTCGCCGTGATATCGGCCAGCGGATCGCCGGAAACCGCGATCACATCTGCGAGCTTCCCGGGCTCGAGGCTCCCCCGATCCGTCACGCCCAGCAGATCGGCCGTGCGCACGGTGGCGCTGCGAAGCGCGTCCGCAGGCTGCATGCCGAGCTTCACGTAGACGGCGAACTCCTTCGCGTTCTCCCCGTGAGGAAAGACGCCCGCGTCGGTGCCGAACGCAATCTTCGCGCCCGCCGCGATCGCCCGCTCGAGGCTCTTCCGCGCCACGGGCAGGATCGTCTCCGCCTTCCGCCGCACCAGCGGCGGCAGGACCGCCAGATCGATGCGGTCGACCAGATACGTCGTCGGCACCAGATACGTGCCGCGCGTCCTCATCAGGGCGATTGTCTCGTCGTCGAGCTCCGAACCATGTTCGATCGAGGCGACGCCGGCGCGCACGGCCGCCTTGATGCCGGCGTTGCCGTGCGCATGTGCGGCCACCTTGATGCCGTGCCGCGCGGCTTCGTCCACCATCGCTGCCAGCTCCTCGGCGCTGTACTGCTGCGCGCCAACCGGACCCTCCATCGAGAGTACGCCGGCTGTTGCGCACGTCTTGATCACCTGGGCGCCGTGCTTGATCTGGTAGCGGACCGCTTTGACGACTTCCCAGGGACCATCCGCGATCCCGTCTTCCGGCGTGGTCTCGAGGACGCCGGGCTTCCAGCCCGTCTCGTCGCAGTGTCCGCCCGTCACGCCCAGGGCATTGCGGGACGGCACGACGCGCGGACCGATCACGGTGCCGCTCGCGACCGCCTTGCCGAGCGCCACGGTGACGTCGCCGCCGAAATCGCGGACCGTCGTGAAGCCGGCCTCTACCGTCCTGATGGCGTTGGCAGCGGCCTTGAAGGCGTAATCGGCTTGCGTGAGCCGGACTGGTTCGGTGAAAGAGGTGGCGGAGATCTCGCTTCCGAGGTGCGTGTGCGCGTCGATGAAACCTGGAAGCAGTGTGACATCTCCGAGGTCGATGGTGCGGCCATTCGCCGGCGGCGTCGCCGGGTTGACCGCCACGATGCGGTCTCCTTCGATGACGATGACGGGGTTGTTCAGCATCCGGCCGCCGACGACGTCGACCATCCGCGCGGCGCGGAGGACGGTCGGCTGGGCGGCGACCGGGATCGTTCCGAGGGTCAGGGCGACCGAGGCGAAGAGAAGTCTGCGCGCGCCGGAGGCGAAAACTGGGGAGACAGCCACCGGGGCGAAAGGAAAGTGGGTCATTGCGGCATTATCCTGCACGGCGAAGCGGTGCGTCGACTCGAGTCGTCGACGCACGCCGAGAATCGCCGATCCGGACGAGCCTCATGTGGTCGGCGGCCGCTTTTCGGCGATTTCCGCCGCGTGGCGCTGATGCGCGACCGCTCCACCGTCACACCGTTGGCACTTCGACGACAATGGACGTTGTGAACGAGAATCGCAGCCTCGAGAAGGCCGAGGGATCTTGCGAGAGATGATCGGGCCCAACCTCGGACCGGATGCCCTGATCCTTGCCGCCATCCTGCTCCTGTCGGCGGGGCCAGCCGCGGCGCAGCCGCCTCTCAGCCAGTTGACCATCGTCGCACCGGCAGCCCCTGGCGGTGGGTGGGATCAGCTCGCTCGCGAGATGCAGCGAGAACTCGAACGGCAGGAGCTCGCCGAGTCCGTGCAGGTCGAAAACGTGCCCGGGGCTGCGGGAACGATCGGCCTGGCCCAGTTCGTGAACAGCCGGCGCGGCGACGGCTCGGCGCTGCTGGTGAACGGCCTGGTCATGCTTGGGGCCATTCTCTGGAACGAGTCACCCGTCTCCCTCTCCCAGGCTACGCCGATTGCGCGGCTCACCGGCGAATACGAAGTGATCGCGGTTCCAGCTGCTTCGCCGCACCGCGACATGCAGAGCCTCGTCCGGGCGCTTCGGGAGAATCCCGCCGCCGTTTCGTGGGGTGGCGGCTCGGCCGGAGGCACCGACCACATCCTGGCGGGGCTGATCGTTGCCGCGGCGGAAGTCGATCCCCGACGAACCAATTACATCGCCTTCTCCGGCGGCGGCGAGGCCGTGACGGCGCTGCTGGGCGGACAGGTGACGGCTGGCATCAGCGGATACAGCGAGTTCGCGCCGCATGTCGCGACTGGGGGCGTTCGTCTGTTGGCCATTTCGGCACCTGCACGGATTGCCTCAGTCTCTGCGCCGACGCTGAGAGAGCAGGGACTCGACGTCGAGCTGGAGAACTGGCGCGCGGTCATGGCCCCCCCCGGACTCGCGCAGTCGGACCGAAGGACGCTGACGGCGGTGGTCGAGCGAATGGCGCACAGCGAGTCGTGGAGGGCGACGTTGAACAGATTCGGCTGGTCAGATTCCTATCTCTCAGGATCCGAGCTCGATCGATTCCTCGACGCCGAGCGGGTGCGCATCGCGCGCATCGTATCGCGGCTGCGCGGCCCGGCCGGCGAGTCGGGCGCGGCGCGTATCGGCGAATGGGTCTTCCCCAGCCTCGTCCTCGCCGGATGCGCGTTCGTGCTCGTTCTGATGGTGTTCTGGAAACCCGTCTCGGGCACGGCGGGTCCCGCATCGACGAAGTCGCGCATTGCGCTCGGCAGAATGGCAATCGGTCTGGTGTCTTTCGTGGCTTTGCTGAATCCCGTCGGGTTCATCGCGGCGGGAGCTGCGCTCTACGTCTGGACGACATCGGCCTTCGGAAGCCGGCGCTCCCTGCGGGACGCGCTCGTCGGCATCGGGTTCTGTGGCGCCATCTACGCCGCTTTCACATACGGGCTCGGAGTCCGGCTCCCGTAAGAGCAAGGAAGTTGGAGACTCTCTCCGCGCTCGCGAGTGGCTTCGCCGTTGCGCTGATGCCGCAGAACGTGCTCTGGGCACTTGCTGGCGTCACGCTTGGCACCGCGGTTGGCGTGCTGCCCGGCATCGGCCCGGCGCTCACCGTCGCCCTGTTGCTTCCGGCCACGTACTCGCTCGATCCGACGGCCGCGTTCATCATGTTTGCCGGCATCTACTACGGCGGCATGTACGGTGGCTCGACGACGTCGATCCTGCTGAACACGCCCGGGGAAAGCGCCTCGGTCATATCGGCGGTGGAAGGCCACATAATGGCGCGGTCGGGACGGGGCGGGGCGGCGCTCGCCACGGCGGCGATCGGCTCGTTCGTCGCTGGCACGCTGGCCACGGCGGCGCTCACCGTGTGCGCCCCGCTGATTGTGGCCCTGGCACTCGGCTTCGGACCGGCCGAATACTTCGCGCTGGCCGTGCTCGCGTTCGTTGCGGTCTCGGCGGTGCTGGGTGAGTCGCGTGTGCTGGGGTTCGCCAGTCTGTTGTTCGGCCTGATGCTCGGCGTGATCGGGATCGATCCCCTCACAGGTGTCCCCCGGTTCACCCTGGGGATCCCGCAGCTTCTCGACGGCATCGACGTCGTCGTGGTCGCCGTGGGCCTGTTCGCGGTCGGGGAAGTGCTGTACGCCGCGTCGCGGGGGGACGCGCCAGGCGATGTCGTGCCGCTGCGCGGTTCGCTCTGGATGACGCGGGACGAGTGGGCACGATCGTGGAAGCCCTGGTTGCGCGGCGCAGCGATCGGCTTCCCGCTCGGCGCGCTGCCGGCCGGCGGCGCCGAGATTCCAACGTTTCTCTCCTATGCGGCCGAGCGGCGGCTCGCCCGCGATCCCTCATGGTTCGGAAGGGGAGCCATCGAAGGCGTGGCCGGACCGGAGGCCGCCAACAACGCCGCCGCTGCGGGGACGCTGGTTCCACTCCTCGCGCTCGGGCTGCCCACCACGGCGACTTCGGCGATCCTGCTGGCGGCCTTTCAGCAATACGGACTGCGGCCGGGTCCGCTGCTGTTCCAACAGGAGCCCCGGCTCGTGTGGGGACTCGTCGCCAGCTTGTACGTGGGCAACCTGATGCTCCTTATTCTCAACCTGCCGCTGGTCGGCTTGTGGGTGCGGCTGCTCACGATCCCGCGTCCGGCGCTGTATGCCGGCATCGTGATCCTGGCGAGCGTCGGCGCGTACAGCGTGAACCGTTCCGCGTTCGACGTCGGGCTGCTGTACGCGATTGGCGTTGTCGGCTATCTGATGCGGCAGCGCTCTATTCCGCTGGCCCCCGCCATCATCGGTGTGATTCTGGGACCGATGGCCGAGCAGCAACTGCGCCGAGCGCTGGCGATTGCGGACGGGTCGCCCCTGGTGCTCGTGACGAGGCCGATCGCCGCAACCCTGCTGGCGGCAGCCGTCGTGATCCTGGCGGGGCCGTTGATCTGGCGTCGTCTGAAGCGTAGGGCCTGACGAGGCCGTCACCGCGACCGCCCTCGACGCGCAGTTCAGCTTGCATCGCCTGTTCGCTTCGCTTCGCGCACAGTGACGGTCCTGCGGTGAAGTCAGTGCCTGACTCGTCAGAACCCGGGGCAGACGGCATACCCTGAGCAACCCATTGCATCCAGGGCAGCTGGCGCAGCCCGCACAGGATGTCGATGGTCCCGATGTCGATGACGGCCTGGCCGTCGATGCTCATGTCGGTCATCCACCGCG
>DATIEW010000404.1:0-13761 GCA_035455585.1 Vicinamibacterales bacterium
TGGCGCGATGGCCTATGAGCTGCTGACGGGCGACCGGCCCTTTGCCCGACCCAACGCGGCAGCCGAGATCCGGGCGCTGACCGATGAGCCGCACGTGCCCGTCGACAGGCGACGGGACGGACTGCCGGTCGGCCTGCCGGCCGTCATCGACCGGTGCCTTGCCAAGCGCCCGGAGAAGCGCTACGCGAACGGTGTAGAGCTCGCTGCCGCTCTCGAGGCGCTCCAGGCACGCGAGGGGCAGCCCAGTGGCGGCGGTGTCGCCGCCGGCCCCAGGAGCCAGCCGCAGGAGATTCGGTACTGTTCGACCGCGGACGGAGTGTCGATTGCCTATGCCGTTATCGGACAGGGCCCGCCGCTGGTCCGGGTCCTCGGCTGGTTCACTCATCTCGAGATGGAATGGCAGTGGCCCGAGATGCGCGCGTTCTGGGAGCGGCTGGCGGAGACGCGGACGGTCGTTCGCTACGATGGGCGGGGGATCGGTCTGTCCGAGCCCTGGTCCGGCGACTTCACCGAGGACACGCGCCGGCTGGACCTCGACGCGGTGTGCGACGCGGCCGGCGCCGAGACCGCTGCGTTTTTCGGCATCTCCGAGGGTGGGTGGACGGCGGCACGGTATGCCGTCGATCGGCCCGATCGTGTCAGCCACCTGATTCTGTATGGGGCGTACTGTCGCGGCGCGTCGGCCAGACCCGGCTATGATGCCGAGGAGGACGCGGCGCTCATTACCCTGATGCGCAAGGGGTGGGGCCAGGACACGCCACGATTCCGGCGGCTGTTCACAGACGACTTCTTTCCCGATGGCGCCGATCTGCGAATCATCGCCCACTTCGACTCGATGCAGCGGACCTCGGCCGATGGCGAGACGGCGGCACGTTACCTGGCCTCCTGTCACGTCCGTGGGGATGGGCGAGCGTTCTTCCGGACGATTCGAGTGCCCACGCTCGTCCTGCACAGCCGCGACGATCGCATGGTCGACTTCGCGGAGGCCCGGCTGCTGGCCAGCACCATCCCCGACGCGGAGCTCCTGCCGCTGCCGAGCGGCACCCACTATTTCCCCAGTGACCAGTACTCGCTCGAGCCTCTTGCCGATGCCATCGGCAGGCACCTTCGGAAAGGGACCGCGGCGGTTCGTGGCGGCTCGAGCCCGCCGAAGGAGACCTGAATGGCCAGTCAGAAGACGACGCACCCGGCGATGTCAGTGCCCTGTGGTCGCATCGACGGGCTGCCCGTGGGAATGATGATTGTGGGCCGCTCGTGGGAAGAAGCCACGATCTACCGGGCCGCGCACGCCCTCGAGCAGTCCGGAGACTGGAGAGACTGGTAGGTCGGCGGGCGGCCCGCTAGCGCGCCTGATAGGATGGCCGATTGGATGAAGCCCTTCGCCCGGACTATCGATGCGGCAAACATGACAAGGACGGGGAGCAAGCACACGATGAACATCCTCTTGTGGGTCCTGCAGGTCCTCGCCGCGCTGGTGTACGGCGCGTCGGGCGTCATGAAGGTCTTCATGTTCGACAAGATCAGCGGGGACGTCCCGTCCTTTGGTGCGTTGCCGCGGGAAGCCTGGATGGTCCTCGGCATCCTCGAGCTCGTCTGCACGGTCGGGCTTATCGTCCCCGCCGCCTTCCACTGGAAGCCGACACTCACAGTGATGGCCGCGACAGTCCTGGCGATCGAGAGCCTCGTGTTCATCTGGGTGCACGTCCAGTACCGCGAGATCCCGCCCATCGTCTTGAGCGGCGTACTGGGCCTCCTCATGGCGTTCATCGCGTACGGCCGAATGGTCCTGAAGCCAATCGTCTGAACAGCGGTTCGACCCGGATCAATCCATGCGGTCCGCTGAGTAGGTGCGGGCCGTGCCCCGCCTGACACCGGCGGCGAAGCGCGTCAACGGCCGTGCGCGAGCAGTCGCGCCGCCGCCGCGGCGTAGCCGCTCATGCGCAGGTCGTCGAAGCGACGCAGGGCCCCGCGCAGCCATCCGTGAGCGTCGTCCGTGCGGTCGCCGTGGCGCAGCAGGAGCCTGCCGCGCCAGAAGTGCGCCTGGGCCTCCGCGATGGGCAGCGGCGCTGCCTGCGCCAGGGCAATCGCTGCGTCGAAGTGCTCGTCACTCCGGCGCCAGTCGCCGGCACAGGCCGCGGCGATCGCCGCGCTGGTCCGGTAGAGGCGCATGTCGCGGAAGCACTGCACTCCAGTGGCAATGAGCGACTCGGCCTGCGCGTGCAGCGCCGCCGCGTCGTCGAGACGGTCCGCCCAGGCCAGCCCTTCGATCACGTAGGTCAGGTTCACCCAGCGGCCGAACACGTTCGCGCGGTTCGCGACCGGCAGCTGCGGCGGACACTCCTGAAGTGCCGTCATCGCCTCGGTCTGGCGAGCCTGGGCGAGCGCGGCGAAGAGGGCCGCTCTCGACACGCCGGTCCAGTAGCTGTCCGGCTCGAGCGCCACGGCCCGGCGAAGATGCTGGATCGCGTCGTCGTCGCGACCGCTGTACAGGGCGATCTGCCCGAGCGTCAACTCGCTCGAGAAGTTCCAGGGGATCCCGTAGAGATCGCCGAGCGTCAGTGCCGCGCAGGCGTGCTCTTCGGCCCCTTTGAAGTCGCCGGCAGCCAGCGCCAGTACCCCTTCCAGCAGGCGATAGAACCAGAGCACGTTGTGGTGGCCGACCTGCTCGGCCTGGACGCGGGCCTGGTCGATCATCTTCCGCGCCTGCAGCGGGCGCGCCGCGTAGATTGTGGCCATCACCTGGTGCCAGTCCATATCGACGCATCCCCAGACGTCGCGCGCCTGTCGACACAATCGCATCGCGCGTTCGCTCGCGGCCCGTGCTTGAGGGATCTGCATCGCGTGGTAGCTGACATGGACCTCCTGAACGGCGCCGGTGAGTTCGAGCACCGGATCATGCACGCGGCTGGCCAGTCCGCGGGCCTCGGCGATGGCCGCCAAAGCGCCTTCGGCATCACCGGATGCCGACAGCGCCAGCGCGTGCAGGAAGAGCACCCGTGCGCGCAGCTCGGGGGCGGCGTCGCTGAGCCGGTCGAGCGCCCGTGTCGTCACGCTCAGGTGCCGGCGCGCGTCGGCGTTCCAGGCATGAATCAGGGTCAGCGGATAGGTTGCCGCGGCCAGCCTCGCCTGGTCGCCCGCCGCATCGTACAGCTCGATGGCGCGATCGTAGGCGGCGACCGCCGGAGCGAAGCGTCCAAGACTGCGCAACACGTCCGCGCGCCCTTCGTGCAGGCCCGCTGCGACCGGGCTGTCGTCGTCGTCGATCAGCGCCAGTGCGGCATCGAAGTAGCCAAGCGCTTCCTCGAACGCCGCCGCCCGCCGCGCCTGTTCGGCCGCGAGCGTCAGGTAGACCAGCGTGCTCGCCTGGTCGGCCGCCGCCCCAGCGGCCAGCAGATGGTGGGCGATGACCGGCGCCTGCTTGTCGACGCGGCCGGCGTGGAGTTGTTCGATGGCTGCGGCGAGGCGGGCATGGATATGCTGCCGGCGCGGCAACGAGATCCTATCGCTCAGCGCGCGACGGACGAGCGCGTGGAGGAAGCGGTAGCGGGGTTCACGACTGGCGCCTTCGGCCTCGACCAGGCGCGCCGCCTCGGCCTGCTCGATCGCGTCAGCCACCGCGTCTCCGGTGACGCCGCACACATGCTCGAGCAGGTTCGTGCCGAAGGATTGCCCGATCAGGGATGCCACCGTGAGCACGCGTATCGTCGACGGGCGCAGCCGGTCGAGGCGATGACGAAGGACGACGCGCACACCGTCGGGGATACGGATATCGGAGAGTTCCAGGTTCGTGCGCCACGTTCCGTCGGCGGCAAACAGCCGTCCTTCTTCGTGCAGATGCTGGAACACCTCTGCGACGAAGAAGGGGTTGCCTTCGGTGTGCTGGTAGATGGTGCGCGTCAGACGGTCCGGCGGCCGTCGTCCACTCATGCTCGTCAGCAGTGATTCGACCGCCGGCATGGTCAGGCGGTGCAGCGTCAGCCGGCGCGCCAGCCGCTCGCGCACGATCCGGTCCAGCGTGCGGACGAAAGCCCGGCTGAGATCGATGTCGCCGTCGCGATGCGTACCAATCACGAGCAATGGCAGGCCCGGCGCGGCTTCGGCGACGTGCTGGAGCAGCAGCAGCGTCGGCTCGTCGGCCCACTGAATGTCTTCCACGACGAAGACCTGTGGCGCGAGCCGTCCGAGGCGCCGCAGCACATCGAGGAAGGCATTGAAGAGCAGGCGGCGCTCCTGGTGCAGCGGAAACTCGGTGACCGGAGCGGGCTCGCCGAACCGCCGGGTCGCGGTGGGCATGAGACGCGCGATCTCCGGGAGCGATTCGCCGAGGACTGCACGCGCGGTGGACTCTCCGAGCCTCTCGAAGAGCCGCTCCAGGACGTCGACGAATGCCGCGTAGGGAACCGAGCCGCCCGCTTCACGGCAGTGGCCGACGAGCGCGACAGCGTCGAGCGCAGCTGCCTGCTCCAGCAGGGCCTGGGCGAGCCGGGTCTTGCCAATGCCCGGTTCGCCACCGATCAGCACTACCGATCCCGAACCGGCCAGCGCCGACGTCAGCTGCCGCATCAGCATTCGCATCTCGGGGTCGCGCTCGACCAGGGGCAACTGGCCCGGGGCGGCGGCGGGGGGCCCATGCCCGGGGCCGGGAGCGGCCGCAGCGGCGTGCTGCAGTGCCTGCCTGACCTCTGCCATGGTCTGCGGCCGGTCGTCCGCGCACTTTGCCAGCAGGCGATCGAGTAGTTGGCAGAGAAGGACGGGGAGCGGCGCGCGGTCGTCGGCCAGGTCCGGCGGATCACCGGCAATGGCCGCCAGCGTCTGCGCGACTGTCGCCCGCCTGAACGGGTGCCGACGCCCGGCAAGCTCGCACAGGATGATCCCGAACGCGAAGATGTCGGCGCGCGCATCGGGATGCTCTCCGGCGATCTGTTCGGGCGCCATGTAGGCAGGAGTTCCGTAGCGATCCTGCGAACCGGGCGGCGGGGCGCCGGTGTTTCCCCACACGTGCTCGAGCCGTTTCGCCAGGCCGAAGTCGAGCACCTTGACGCGTCCGCCGGCGGTGAGCATCACGTTCGATGGCGTCAGGTCGCGGTGAACGATTCCGCGGGCGTGCGCCGCCTCCAGCGCTTCGGCGACCTCGCCGGCGATGCGGAAGGCCTCGGAGCGTTCGACCGGATGGCGAAGCCGGCTCGCCAGCGTCTGGCCTTCGATCATCTCCATGACGATGAAGGCTTCGCCCTCGTGTTCGGCGACGTCATACACCTTGCAGATGAACGGATGGTCGAGCGCGGCGGCGGCGAGCGCCTCATGGTGCAGCCTCTCGCGCGCCGCCGTATCGGCGGCGAGATGTCCGGGCAGCAGCTTCAGCGCGACCTGCCTGTGAAGACGAAGGTCTCTGGCGCGGTAGACGCACCCCATGCCTCCGACGCCGAGCCGATCGATGACCTCGTAGCCACCGAGATGGAACGGTGGAACCGGCGTGCCGAGCCCCAGCTGCTCAGCGGCGAGCGCCGCCGCCGGCCGCTCGAGGAATGCAGCAGCGTCGGCGTCGCGCGCGATGAGCTCCTGCACGGCCCGCCTCACTTCCGGGCTGACAGTGGCGCTGTCGACGAACGCCGCCCGCTGCCCGACCGGGCGGTCGATCGCCGCGAGAAACAGCCGCTCGACCGCCAGCCAGTGCTCAGGACCGGTCGGCATGGACCTCCGTCGAGATGTGCGCGAGCAGCCAGGCCCGTCCGAGCCGCCAGTCGCGCATGACAGTGTCGGGTGAAACCGACAGGCAGATGGCGGACTCCTCGACGGAGAGCCCGCCGAAGAAGCGCAGTTCGATCACGCGGGCCTTGCGGGGGTCCAGTTCGGCCAGTGCCTCGAGGGCATTGTCAATCGTTATGAGGTCTTCTACCGGAGCGGCTCGCGCGGGGAACTCCTCATCGATCGGCAGCGCCACGGCTCCGGCGCCGCGCTTCAGCGACCGGCGCGATCTGGCAAGTTCCACGAGGATGCGCCGCATCATCGTCGCGCAGACGGCGAGGAAGTGCGCCCGGTCGCGCCAGTCGACCCGGGTGATGTCTACCAGCCGGAGGTAGGCTTCGTTGATCAACGCCGTGGTCTGCAGGACATCGGCGTGGCGCTCGCCCCGCAGACAGCGATGCGCCAGGCGGTGCAGTTCGCGATGGACGAGCGGCATCATCCGGTCGAGCGCCGCGCGATCCCCGTTCTTCCACTCGACGAGCAGCCCGGTGACGTCGACGATGGGATTCGTTTCACTCATGGAACCGGCGCCGGGTCGATCTGGCCGCCAGGGCACCCGTGCTGCTCGAGGGATATATCACGAACGCGGCGGGCGAGGCGGGCTCCGTGAGCCTTATCGAAGATGAGGTTGCCCCGATCCGCCAGGGTGAGGTCGGCGGTGCTCCAGTGCGGCTTCATCAGCAAGGAGCCGTGGCCGTGTCTGCGCAGCAGGAGGTGGGATAGCTCGTGGGCGAGGACGTGGCCGAGCAGGGTGCCGGCCGACAGTGGGAATCGACCGGCCATCACGTGGATCCGGTCATACGAAATCATCGCCCCGGCCGGGCCGCCTGCGCCGTCGGCGGCAGTGTAGCCGAGCACCCGGTTGTCGGGGCCGGCTCGGCGAAACGAGTCTTCTGCCAGGATGGTGACCGTGAGCGGGGCACAGCCGCCAGGGGTAGGCCTGCTGGCCGCAGTTGAGGGGTCGACGACGAGGACCTCGATCCCAATCATCTGAAACTGCCGCTGCGCCTCGGCGACCGCCTTTGTCAGCACGGGTGCAGGCACGCGCGCGAGATCGATGAGCCAATACGTCAGCCTCGGCGTCTGGGCCGCGGCCGGGTGCGCAGCCAGCGGCGCCATGACCAGCAACAGGATCCCTCGCAGCACCCCCACCATATGCCCCCCGACTGATTGCGGACGGTCTCATGAACAAGAGGCGTGAAGCGGTGGAAAACCTTGAAGCGCGGTTGTGCACCGACGAAACTTCTGTGTTTCACAGGATGATGCTTCGCGCTCGCCGGACGGCGGCTTGATCGTGACCGGGTGAGGCAAGGCCGCGCCGGCCCTGCTTGCGTTGCCAGAACGTGTACGAATGTGTGGGATTCTCCGTGCAAGCACGGCTGAGGCGCGCTCGGCGCGCCTGCGAGCCGGGGCGTTTTTGGGCATCGTGGGGTGGGACGGAGCGAGGGGCGTGGGGGCCCCCGCAAGCGACCAAGCTGGCCAGCCTCCGCCAAGGCTCCGGCGGCCCGCCCTAGCGCTTCGCGCGAAGGCGGGTGTGGGGGGCGGAGCCGCGCGCTGGTGTTGAACTGGCCGAACCGCCGGCGTCCAGTTCGCGAGGGATCAGTGCCCTATACTCGAGGGGGCGTCATGCCGCGCTGTGCCGAGGGGGCGGGCGCTGACGCGCCTCGAGGGGCCGGAGCGGGTGCTTCGACGCGCCACCATAGTCTCTCTTTGACATTAATATCCTGATGAGAGTATTGTCCCCGTCGTGCCGCGCGATCCATGGAGCCTCCTTCCGCTGAAGCCCCTGGTCTTCGAGATCCTGCTCGCTCTGGCCGACGGCGAGCGTCATGGCTGGGCGCTCGTGCGCGCGGTCGAAGCGCGACTGCACAAGTCCGTACTCCCCGGCAACCTGTACCGCACCCTGAACGCGATGCAGGCAGAGGGCCTCCTCGACGAATCGGCCGGGCCGGCTCGCATCCGCGCGCGGCAGGCTTCCGGGGGACGTGCGCCACGCCGGTTCTTCCGGCTCTCGGCCTTCGGCCGCGCGGTGGGCCACGCCGAGGCGCGCCGGCTGGCCGGGCTCGTCGAGGAATCCCGGACCAAGCGGTTCCTCGAAGGCGGCACGCGTTGACGTCAGACCTGTGATCCACGAATGCGTGACCGCCTTGCCGACCGGGCCTACCGAGCGCTGCTCCTGGCGTTCCCGCCCGACATTCGACGTCAATCCGGCGACGACATGGCCGCGCTCTTTCGCCGCCAGCGTCGGGCGGCGGCACAACACCCCCTCGGCGCGCTCCGGCTCTGGCTGCTGGCCGGACACGACTGCCTGCGCCACGGCCTGGCGCTTCGGCTCGGGCGCGGAGCGGTGACCCAGACTTGCAGGAGGACTACCGTGACCTCACGTCCCCATCGACGACGACTGGACTTCACCCGCAGTGGCGCCCTGATCGAGCTCCGGTCGACGCTCCGGAGCCTGCGGCGCCGCCCGGGCCTGACGATCCTGGCGGTCGTCACGCTCGCGCTGGGCATCGGCGCATCGAGCGCGATGTACACCGTCGGCCGGGCGGTGCTCCTGGCGCCGCTGCCGTTCGGCGAGCCCGCGGGGCTCGTCAGCATCTGGACGCAACGCGGAGGCGGGGAGCTCAGGGCCGTCGCGCCGCGCGAGGTGCTGGACCTGCGCGAGCGCAGCCAGGCACTGGCCGACGTAGCCGGCTGGCAGGCGGACCAGGTCGTGCTCTCTGCCGGCGGGGATGCCGTCCGCGTGCCGCGATCGCGCGTGACGGCGAACACGTTCGACGTCCTCGGCGTGCGTCCGCGGCTCGGCCGCGCGTTTGCGCCCGCCGAAGGCTGGCCGGACCGCGCGCGGGTCGCGATCCTCAGCGACGGACTGTGGCGCCGCGAGCTCGGCGCGGACCCGAACGCCGTAGGCACGACGATCTCGATCAACGGCCAGACCTTCGAGGTCATCGGCGTCATGCCGCGCGGGTTCCACCTCCCGACGGACTTCGGCACCGACAGGCCCTCGCAGCTCTGGACGCCGCTCGACCTGAACCTCGAGGCGATTCCACGCGCGGCGCACTTCCTGTCAGCGGTCGCGCGGGTCGCCGGCGGCGCTTCAGTCGAAGCTGCCCATGCTGAGCTGGTGGCCATCTCCGCGGCGCTGACGGCCGAAGGCGAGTACCCGGAGGGCGACGAGTTCCGGGTTGTGTCGATACCGGTCGAGCGCCAGATCCTGGGCGCGGTCACGCCGGTCGTGCTGCTGCTCTCCGGCGCGGCAGCCTGCCTGCTGCTGATCGCCTGCACCAACGTCGCGATGCTGTTGATCACGCGAGCTGACGCCCGGCGCCGTGAGGTGGCGGTGCGGCAGGCGCTCGGCGCCAGCGTTTCAAGGCTGCTGCAGGCGCAGCTCATCGAGGCGACCGTCCTGGCGCTGGCCGGCGGCGCGCTTGGCATCGCGCTGGCGTTCGGCGCGGGCCTGGTCCTCGAGGCTACGGGCGGCTCCTGGGTTCCCCGCGCCGGCGATGCCGCGGTTGACTGGCGGGTGCTGGCCTTCACGGTGTCCATCTCGATCGCCGTCGCGTTTCTCTGCGCTCTGCCCGCGAGCTGGGCCTCAGTCCGCCGGGGGCCGGTCGACGGACTCCGCTCCGGGTCGAAGCTGAGCCGGCCCCTGCGCCAGGGGATCAGCAGCCAGGCCGTGGCGGTGCAACTGGCCCTGGCGTTCGTGCTGCTCGTCGGCGCTGGACTGATGGCGCGGACCCTCTGGTCCTATCAGCGGATCGACCTGGGCTTCCGCGCTAGAGGCGCGTTGACGGCTCAGCTCGTGCTGCCGACAGCGTCGTACGACACGCCTGACAGGGTCACCGGCTACCTGCGGTCGCTGGTTGACAGCGTCCGGGAGTTGCCCGGCGTGGACGCCGCCGGCGTGGTGCGCTCGATTCCCATCGGCTCCTCGACCGCGGACTGGGGCATCGAGGTGGATGGCTATGCGGCCCAGCCGGATGAGCCGATGCAAAGCGACTGGCAAGTGGTCACCGACGGCGCCGTCGAGGCACTGGGCGAACGCCTGATCGCGGGGCGCACCCTGGCGGCTGGCGACGCCGCCGGCAGCGAAGCCGTCGGCATGATCAACGAAGCGATGGCGCGGCGATTCTGGCCGGGCCGGTCCGCGCTGGATGGACATTTCAGGATGCGCGCCGCACGCGACGCTCCCTGGGTGCGGGTCGTAGGCATCATCGGTGACGTCCGGCACAACGATCTGGTGAGCGGCGTCACGCCGAAGTTCTACCTTCCGTACTCCCAGTTCTTTCGTTCGTCCGGGTTCAGTGTCACGGATGGAACGCTGGTCCTCAGGACGGCCGGCGACCCGGTAGGTCTGGCTCCCGCCGTCGTGGCAGCCGCCCGCAGGATCGATCCCGGCGTGCCCCTGTCCGGCATCCGCACGCTCGAAGACATCGTTGTTGGGGCGCTCTCCACCCCGCGACTCGCGGGCGCGGTCCTTGCGGCATTCTCGGCCGTCGCGCTGCTGCTCGCGGCACTCGGCGTCTATGGCCTGGTCGCGGGCCTCGTAGCCCAGCGCCAGCAGGAGATCGGCATTCGGCTGGCGGTCGGCGCCGCCCGGAGTGACGTGCTGGCCATGGTCCTGCGTCGCGGGGTGGGCCTTGCCCTCTCCGGAATCGCCGTGGGCGCCGTGCTCGCAGTGGTTGGCACCCGAGCGCTCGAATCGCTTCTCTTCGAGGTCACCGCGCTCGATCCGGCGACCTACGGTGCCGTGTCGATCGTCCTGCTGTCGGTCACCCTGCTGGGATGCGGCTTCCCGGCCTGGCGAGCGGCGCGAATCGACCCGCTCAGCACGCTGCGCGACGGCTGATCCGAATCCCGAGTCTGGGCGAAAGGATAGGAAGGATTGGCAGGGCGGTTCGCCATGACGGCCTTTGTCAGACCCTGCCCTCTGTGCCGAGGGGGCGGGTCCGATGAGGCGATTCCGTTAACGATCTGGGCGCGCACGGGAACGGCCGCGAAAAGGGCCTTCATCCGTCCTATCGTCCTCGTATGAAGTGTACGTGCAGCGGTTCCCCGGTGGTGGCGGGCATCGCAACGTTTCCGAAGGCGGAACCGCGGCGGGCCTCAGGACTCCCCGCGGCACGGCACACTCCGTCAGGGAACCGCGTGACGGAACCCGTGAAGGAACCTCCGTGACCGCCCCCCGTCCGAAGTCCCTTTTCTTCAAGCGAACGCGCAGTTCGGGGTCATAGACTGATGCCGGGGAGGGATCTCGGACATGCAACGCGGAGTGATTCTGACGATGGCGCTCGCGCTCGCGAGCCTGGCGGGTCGCCCGGCGGCCCAGGCGCGCCCTGACTTCACGGGTACGTGGACCGCCGTCAAGGACGCGCCGGCGACGCTCGCGGCTGCGCCGAGCGCGGTGTTCGGCGCGCGGTTCGAGCTGCGGCACGACGGCCAGACCCTGACGGTGATCCGGCCCCTCCGCGACACGGCCGTCACCGCAACCCACACCCTGGACGGCTCGGAAGTGAAGACCCGTGTGCCCGGCGGGCTGTGCATGGGCGATACGGCGTTCGTGACGTCGGCCGCGTGGGAGGATGGCGCGATCGCCTACCGCACGGTTGCTTTAGTCCCGGCCGGTGGGGGTGCTCCGACGCCGCTCAGCGTCAAGCACGTCTTCCGGCTCGCCGACGCCGACACGCTGATCGTCGAGAGCACCATGCGCGCGGCGCGAGACTCCGCTCCCCGCGCGGTCGGGACGGTCTACAGGCGCACGGCCGACCCGATCAAGGTGGCCGAACGGCGCGTCGATGTACAGCCGTCGCCCGCGACGATCGGCCAGGTGGCCTGGATTCCAGGGGTCTGGTTCGGAACCGCCGGCACGAGCGCCATCGAAGAGCGCTGGACGCCCGCGGGTGGCGGCTCGATGATCGGCGTGTCCCGGACGCTGAGAAACAATGTGATGACCAGCTTCGAGTTCCTGTGCATCGCCGAGCGCGACGGCAGCCTCGTCTATACGGCCATGCCCAACGGCCGGACGCCGCCCACCGACTTCACGTTGACGCGCATCGACGCCGACAGCGCCACCTTCGAGAACCCGGCGCATGATTTCCCGAAGATGATCCGCTACACGAAGCGCCCCGACGGCGCTCTCGAGGCGGTCATCAGCGGCGATGCCAGCCAGCGCGCCGTGACGTTCGTGTTCAAGCGGCAGGAATGAAAGACTGATGCTTGCCAACTCCCAATCGCCAACTCCCAACTCCCAAGGCACTCACCGCCGCCCATCTGAGTGATTCGTGATGTAACTCCCGCGCCGGCGGCCGAGGCAGAGCTGGCCGGTCGGACCCGGCAACGCCCTCCGTGCGCAATCCGTCTAAGCAGCCGAGCAGTGTGCTGAAGAAGCAAGGGGTGTCAACTCCCAACGCCCAATTCCCAACTCCCAAACCACCCAGAACCTTGGGAGTTGGGAGTTGGAAATCGGGTGTTGACGCTGGCCGTGCTTGCACAGCGGATCGGTCAGGTTCTGTGCAAGCACGGCTGAGGCGCGCACGGCGCGCCTGCGAGGGAGCGGCGCGGGGCACAGGGGTCCCCGCACGCGACCGAGCCGGGGTGTGGGGTGGAGCCCCACTAGAGAGAGGACATGATGGGCATCTGGAGCACTCTCAGGTCGGACATCGTGCTCGGCGTAAGGCGGCTGCTCCAGTCGCCGGGTTTCGCGCTGGTCTCCGTGCTGACGCTCGCCATCGGCATCGGTGGCAACACGGCTGTCTTCACGCTGATCGACCGGGTGGTGCTGAAGCCGCTGCCCGTTCAGCGGCCGTCGGAGCTGTACAGACTCGGCGATGCGGACGACTGCTGCGTGAACTCCGGCCTTGCGGGGTCGTTCTCGCTCTTCTCATACGATCTGCTCAACCACCTGCGCGAGGCGGCGCCTCAGTTCAGCCAGCTTGCCGCTTTCCAGGCGCTTCCACGCGCTATCACAATCGGTCGCGCCGATGGGGGGACTCCGCCCGAGACGCTGAACGGCGCGTTCGTGTCGGGCAACTACTTCCAGACGTTCGGGCTCGTGCCCGCGGCCGGGCGTCTCCTTCAGCCGTCGGACGATGAGCGAGGCGCGGCGCCGGTGGCCGTGATCAGCCACCGGGCCTGGAGGGATCGGTTCGACGCCCGCGCGGACATCGCCGGCAGTGCGGTCACGTTGAACGGCGTGGCCGCCACTGTCATCGGCGTGGCGCCGCAGGGTTTCTCGGGAGAGACACTCCGGCCGAATCCGCCGGACGTCTGGGTGCCGCTTGCCAGCGAGCCCGCGCTGCAGCCGGCGGCGCGGCTCATCGAGGCGAAGGGTTCGCACTGGCTGTATGCGATCGGCCGTCTGAAGCCCGGTACCGCCATCGCGCCGATCGAGTCGCAGCTGACGGCGGCGCTCCAGCGGTGGATCGGCTCGACGCTCGATCTGTCGGAAGACGATCGCCGGGAGATCCCGCAGCAGCACATCAACGTGGTGTCCGCCGCGCGCGGCGTGACCAGCGTCCGCGACGGGGTCGCGCCGTCACTCCAGCTGCTGCAGGCGATCGCGGCAGCGGTCCTGCTCATCGCGTGCGCGAACCTGGCGAACCTCCTGTTTGCCAGGGGCATGGCGCAGCGGCTCGACACCGCGGTGCGCGTGGCCCTGGGTGCGCCGCGGGGCCGGCTGGTCTCGCAGGCGCTCGTGGAGAGCCTCCTTCTCGCGGGCGCGGGGGGTGTCGCCGGCCTCCTGGTTGCGTTCGCCGGGGCGCGCGCGATCATCGAGCTGGCGTTTCGCGGAGCGACGCACGTTCCCGTCGATCCGTCCCCGTCGCCGATGGTCATCGGGTTTGCGCTGGGCGTCTCCCTGCTGACCGGCGCCGTCTTCGGCGTCCTCCCCGCAATCGCCGGCTCGCGCTCGGATCCGATCGATGCCATGCGCGGCGCCGGCCGCAGCTCCGGCGAACGGGGCCCCTGGGTCCGCCGCTCGCTCGTGGCGCTGCAGGTTGCGCTCTCGCTCGTCCTGAT
>DATIEW010000405.1:0-2470 GCA_035455585.1 Vicinamibacterales bacterium
CCCCTCGTCGACCCATCGGCGGGACTCCCCTTTGGTGATGTCCAGAAACCAGAGTTCCGATCGTCCGACCTTCGGGTAGACCTTGACGGCGATGCGGTGGCCGTCCGGCGAAAGGTAGAACGGCCCGTGGGTCCGCCGCCCGAACGGCAACGGCGTGACCCCTGAGCGATCGGCCCACACGACCGCGCTCTCGTCGCCGTTCGCGCCCGCGGCGAAGACTGCCTCGCCGCCCGACGAGGTGGCCAGCTGGATCGCGCCCATCGCGCTTTCCCGCCGGACGCCGTGCAGGAGGGCGACCGGGTCACCATGCACGGTGAGCGTGACGGGGTCGAATCGGACTCCCATCACGACGTTGTCCGCCGGCGCGCCGTACACGAGGAATTCCGGCTCGACGTAGCGGGGACTGGACCCGGCCACGAGCGCGCCACCTTTCACCGCGGCGACGGCTGCTCCGTCGAGCACGAGATGACGCCGCTCGCCGGTCCGTGTCGAGACGACGCACAGGTGAGTGGGTGGATAACAGGTGGCCAGCACCCACTCGCTGCCGGGCAGCCAGACCGGGTGGGCGATGAGGCCCACCGCCGCGTCGAACGTCGCCACCGGCGTGAGGCGGCCGATACGCGGCTCGACACTGCCCAGGCGGGCTCCGTCGTTCGTGACCGCGGCGATCCGCCCGTCCGCACTCCAGCTGCAGCCATAGGCGTCGTTGGCCTCGGCGACATCGGACGGCAGACCTCCCTCGATCGGAATCCGCTTCAGACGCTGCCCGGCGAAGAACGCCACCCACTGGCCATCGGCCGAGAAGCAGGGCGCGGAGGCTCCGTCCGTCCCGGCGAGAGGTTGCGCCTCCTGTTGCGGCAAGCGGCGAAGGAAGAGACGCGTCGTGCCTCCGGCTTTGCCGACGTAGACGAGCTGCTGCCCGTCGGGGGACAGCGCCAGCGCCGTCTGGCCGATGCCAAGGCTGGCCTCGCCGACGAACACCAAGGGCGTGCCCTCCGGAAGGACCAGGTTGACGTGCCTGAATGGTTCGCTCCGCGCGGCGCCGGGCGTTCCCGGTCGAGACCCTGTCAGCACCCATGTCAATCCGGCGCCAGCTACGATCAGGGCGATGGCGCCAAGCGCCACACCGAGCGGGCGCTGCCATACGGTGACCCGCCGTGGCGTGGCGGGCAGGGCCACCTCGAGAGAATCGAACGCGCCGTCGAGCGCCAGGCGCACGTCGCCGATGTCCCGCAGGCGCTCTCTCGGCGCCTTCCGCAGGCACCGTTGCAACAGCTGCCGAATCCAGGCGGGCGTGGCGTCCGGAAGCGCGCTCCAGTCCGGGTCGCGCTGGAGCACGCTCGAGAGCGTCATCGAGACGTCCTCCCCTTCGAACGCCGGTCGGCCGGTCAGCATCTCGAACAGCACGCAGCCGAAGGCCCACACGTCCGTGCGCCTGTCGACGGGCTTGCCTCGCGCCTGTTCCGGGCTCATGTAGGCCGCCGTGCCGAGAATCACGCCCATCTGCGTCATCGCTGGCGAGGTGATGGTCGGCGAATCTGAGAGATCTCCGAATGCCGCCGCCGGTTCCATCGCCTTGGCCAACCCGAAATCCAGGACCTTCACCGTCCCGTCCTCGCGGACCTTGATATTGGCGGGCTTCAGATCGCGATGGATGATGCCTTGCTCGTGTGCCGCGTCGAGGGCCTCGGCGATCTGCTTGGCGATCGAGAGGGCATCATCTATCTTCAAGCCGCGTGGGGCCCGGCTGCCTCCACTTCGCCGGGGCCCCACCCCCGGCGAGGTCGGCTGAAGGCTCCCAGGCCGCGCAGTGCTGGCGATGTCCCTCAAGGTCGAGCTGACGCTCTCGCCTTCGGGATGTCCACTCGCAATGAGGTCAGCCAGCGTCGGCCCCTCGACCAGCTCCATGACGAGCGCCTGCCGGCCGTCGGCCTCTTCGATGCCGTAGATGTGCGCGATGTTCGGGTGGTTCAGACTCGCGAGCACCTGCGCTTCACGGCGGAAGCGGACAAGGCGTTCGGGGTCGTTCGCGAACGCCTCGGGGAGGATCTTCAGGGCGACATCGCGGCCGAGCTTCGTGTCGGTCGCCCGATACACCTCGCCCATGCCGCCGACGCCAATCGGGGCGGTGACTGCGTACGGGCCGACCTGAGTACCCGGAGCCAGGGACATGGCGGGAACCCGGGCATCTTATGGGGCGCGCGGAGCGGAGACAAGCCCGGTGCTTCTACGGCGGCGCCGGCATCGCACCATGAGAGCGCGAATTCGCACCGCTCGGGAGGTGCGCCGGCGCGTTGAGTCCCGCCGCCGACCATTCTTGTCTTGGCGCGCGAGCGACCGACGGCTGATCGTCGAAGGCTGCTCGTTCAACCCTTGTAGAGCTCCAGTACCCAAGACGGCGGCTCCGGGTCGCCTGAGAGGTCGACCTTCAGGCCCTTGCTGCGCATCCACCTCCACAACCACGTCGGAC
>DATIEW010000406.1:0-2235 GCA_035455585.1 Vicinamibacterales bacterium
TCTCGACCTTTCTCGCCGTTCTGCTCATCACTTTTGCCGGCCTCGCCCTCGTCCTCGCCGTCATCGGCACCTATGCCGTCGTAAGCCATTCGGTTTCCCGGCGCACCCACGAGATCGGGGTGCGGCTCGCGCTCGGCGCGACGCGGGCACGGGTGACCCGGATGGTCGTGGGCGAGACGATGACCGTGGCCGGCCTCGCGCTCGTCGCCGGCGTTCCGGCGGCGATGGCGTCCGCGCGTCTGCTGTCGAACTACCTCTTCGAGGTGGCGCCCTCGGACCCCGGCACCATCGCCATGGCGAGCGTCCTCATGCTGCTCTCCGCTCTGATGGGAGCGGCCCTGCCCGTGCGGCGCGCGGCGCGGGTGAATCCGGTCGTGGCGCTGCGGGGCGAATAATGAGTCTCCCGCCGCGCCAGGACCGGTTCACCACCAGACCCAGGATTGACGGTTCCGCGCGGCTGATCGCGAGCACTTACTCCTCGCCTTCTTGCGGCGGGACGCGTACCGCTGTTTGAAGGCATCCCAGACTGCTGTCGAGGGGAAAGCGCCGTCGTCGCGCGACGCGGGTGGTTGTGAGGGCTTGACGGGTTTTCCGGTCGGTATTAACCTCACCGCGCTGGAGCCGCGTCATGAAGGCCGCCGTGCATCCCGTTCTGATCGGTCTAGTAATGGTCGTCGCGGGCTGTCAGGCCACACCGCTGTCGCCAACCAGGCCCTCGACGGCAGCCGACCTGTCTCCAGCGCCGCAGCCTCCGTCGCCGCAACCGCCGAGGTTCCCGAATCCATGGAACCTGACGACGGTCCTTACTTCCGTGACAGGGCCCGATAATTGCTTCACCCGCCAGCAACGCCGGCGGATCGGAGCGTCCACTGAATGGCTGTTGTCGGTCACGCGTGGAGCGAGCTCGCTGCATCTTCTCTACGATGTGAGAAACTGGCCGCTCGATCACGCGGAGTATGATGCGGCGATCAACGGCGACGACTTTGCCGGCTCATCGGACTCCATGCCCGTGTCGTTTCCGGCGTGTCCAGACGGCACCGTACTGACGGGGTCTGGCGACGGCATGGTTTCCGGGCGCTTTACCCCGGACGGGCACGAGATCACGGCACAGGAGGTGTGGATTTACAGGTTCTCCTCCGGTGAGGTCAGACTCTTCATGGACTGGATCGCCAGACAGCCGTAACGCAGGACTCCCCTCGCCGATGCCTGCGGTTTCTTGAACTCCACACCTGCCGACATGGGACTGGGCTGGAACGATGGCAGCGGCAGGGGATTGCCGACATCCCCGCACCCGCTCGGCCACGAGAACGCAGCGGTGTTGTGCCACGCGGAACGCCGGCACGGCGAGCGTGCGCGCGCCAGGGAGAGCCGCTGATGCCGAAGGTCGTTACGTTCGGTGAGATCATGCTGCGGCTGAGCCCGCCGGGGTTCGAGCGGTTCTTCCAGTCCCCGGTCCTGTCTGCCACGTTCGGCGGCGGCGAGGCGAACGTCGCCGTCAGCCTCGCGCACTTCGGCATCGACAGCGTGTATGTGACCCGCCTGCCCGCACACGCCGTCGGAGAAGCCGCCGTCAAAACGCTCCGTGCCGAAGGAGTGCGCACCGACCACATCGTCCGGGGCGGGGAGCGCGTCGGGATCTACTTTGCGGAGGCGGGTGCCAGCCAGCGGGCCTCCGGCGTCATCTACGACAGAGCGCACGCCGCGGTGAGCGAGATGGCGCCCGACGCGGTGGACTGGGCGGAGGTCATGAAAGGCGCGGACTGGTTTCACGTGACAGGCATTACACCGGCGCTGGGCCCGAACGCCGCGGCCACCACGGCTCGGGCCGTCTCGGCAGCTCGCGCCGCCCGCGCACGCGTCAGCGTCGACCTCAACTATCGCCGCAAGCTCTGGAGCGAAGCCAGGGCGCGGGAGGTCATGACGCCCCTGATGCGGGAGGTCGATGTCGTCATCGCGAACGAAGAGGACCTCCAGTCGGTGCTCGGCGTTCAGGTGCCGGGCACCGACGTCACCTCGGGCCGGCTGAACATCGACGGGTTCCGGCAGGCTGCCGAGCAGGTCACCCGCGAGTTCGGCCCTCCAATGGTTGCCATCACGCTGCGGGCAAGCGTCTCGGCAAGCGACAACGGGTGGAGTGCAGTGCTGTGGGAGGCGACGAGCGCCGCCCTGCACCGCAGCCAGCGCTACGAGGTCAGGCTGGTCGATAGAATCGGCGGTGGCGACAGCTTCGCCGCC
>DATIEW010000407.1:0-3775 GCA_035455585.1 Vicinamibacterales bacterium
GCCTGACGGTCCGGCTGAGGAAGCCGGTGTCCTTCGCCTGGGATCTCCCAGGTGGTCCGCTTCAGGAGGAGCTGGAACGGGTGATAGGCGTGCGCCGACTGTTCGCGCAGGCTGACGTCGAACAGTATGGATCGCGGCTCGAGATTCTCGACTATCGGGGCAAGACGGTCGCGCGCCTGCGAATCGAGTCGGGCCGCGCGCGGCTCCCGAGGTCGCGCAGTCCCTGGCACCCCCTGCCCACCGCGATCACGCTGTCGGGCATGCGCGGATACGAGGACGTGTACGAGCGGCTCGTGCCCGTCATCGAGAGCCGGCCGGGCGTCGAGCCCAGCTCCGAGAGCCTCCACGTCGCGATACTCCGCCAGATTGGCGCATCGCTTCGAGGTGATGTCTCGTCGCCCCGCGTGGACCTCGCGCCGACCGTCCGCGGGGACGTGGGGGCGCGGCGGATCCACCTGGCGCTGCTCGGCATTCTCCTGGCCAATGAGCCCGGCCTCCGTGCCAATCTCGACACGGAGTTCCTCCACGACTTCCGCATCGCCGTCCGTCGCACGCGTTCGCTGCTCGGTCAGATCAAGCACGTGTTCCCGCCAGCGGTGGTCGAGCACTTCTCGACCGAGTTCTCGTGGACGGGCCGGCTCACCGGGCCGCCGCGCGACATGGACGTGCTCGTCCTCGCGCTCCGGGAGCGCGGCGGCGAAGTCCCCGCCAGCGACATGGAGTCGCTCACGGCGTTCCTCGATCAGGTGCAGCAGCAGGAGCACCGGGATCTCGTCGACGCACTGGACAGCAGCCGCTACCGGCGCCTGCTCGCGGACTGGGGAGCGTTCCTCGAACGGCCCGCCCCGTCCGAACCACTGCCGCGCAACGCCGGGCGGCGCCTCGCGGAAGTCGTCTCGAGGCGTGCCTGGCGGCTGAGCGAGCGCATCGCCCGGAGCGCCGGGACCATCGACGAGCGTACGCCGGCGGCGCGACTTCACGAGGTCCGCATCGACACCAAGAAGCTGCGCTACCTCATCGATGTCACGCCGGCCTTCTACGATGCAGCCCATCTCGATAATGTGCTGCGCGCCCTGAAGAAGCTGCAGCGTGTCCTCGGCGACTTCAACGACACACGCGTGCAGGAGAGGCGCCTGCTCGAATGCGGCCGCGCCATGAGCGCCGCCGGCGCGCCCTCGGGCGCTCTGCAGGCGCTCGGGCGCCTCGCCGAGCAGAGTCGTCAGCGCAGCCGGCGCCTGCGCAGCCAGGTGATCGAGGGACTCTCGCGCTTCGGCGCCCGGGACACGCGATCGGTTTGTCGCCGTGCGTTCAAGGGCGCAGCTCCTGCGGGACGCGGGCGATGAGAGTCGTCGCCGTCTACAACATGAAGGGTGGCGTCGGAAAGACGACGGCCGCGGTGAACCTGTCGTTTCTCGCCGCCGCGGCCGGCCAGCGGGCCCTGCTCTGGGATCTGGACCCGCAGGCGGCATCCAGCTTCGCCCTCCGTGTGAGACCCCGCGTCCCGGGGTTCGGAAAGAAGAGCCTGGCAGGCGGCCACGCGCTTGCGGCGGCCATCAGGGAGACCGACTACGACAGACTCGATCTGCTGCCGGCTGACTTCGCCTACCGCAGGCTCGATCGCATGCTCGGTGACATTGGCAAGCCGAAACGCGTGATGAGGGCCCTCCTCGACACGCTTGGCCGGGACTACGACGCCGTCTTCCTCGACTGCCCTGCAGGGTTCTCGCTGCTGACCGAGGGCGTCTTCGCGGCGGCCGACGCGGTTCTCGTGCCCACCATCCCTACTGTTCTGTCGCTGCGCATGGTTGCGCGAGTGATCAAACGGGCCGGCCGGGCGGACTCGCCATCGGAGCTGGCGGCGTTCTTCAGCATGGTCGACCGACGCAAGGTTCTGCACCGGCGGGCATGCGACTGGTCTGCGAGCTATCCCGAGATCTTCCTTGCCGGACAGATTTCCTACGCCAGCATCGTCGAACAGATGGCCATCAGGCGTATGCCCCTCCCGGTGTTTGCGGCGCGAGACCCGGCGACGGCCGCGTTCGCAGCGGTCTGGGCTGAACTCCAGAAACGTTTCCTGCAGCCGGCGGGAAACCGTCCACATCCGCGGGACAGATGGGTGCTGCTGCTGCGAGCCGTCGAGTCGCTGATCGTGCGGCTCGAGTCGGCGGCCGGCCTGCAGCCCGAGCACGCGAGCCGGGCGCCGGCAGTCGGGGCCGGCAGTCGCCACGAACCGGGGCCCCTGCCTGCACCCGCCGTCGGGAGCGATCCGGGCGCGAGTCCGGGTCCGGAAGGGGAGCCGCCCGGAACGGGTGACGTCCGCTTCGTCCACAGCTTCGACACCGATTCACGGGACCTGCTGCACGGCGGCTACCTCCTCGAGTTACGCGAGCATACGGGGAGCCTCGTGGTCGTGGCCGCTCGATCCGGAGGCGATGACGAAGGCACGGCCGGGCGGGCACAAGCCCGGATAGACAGCCTGTGGGCGCTGCAGATTCTCTCCGGGGCGATGTCGCCCCTCGATGCGCTCGAACGCCGGCTGGGTCCGCCTGCGTCCCGCCTGGTCGAAGACATCCGTGCCCTGGTTGGCGATCGGAGGCTTCAGCGCGTCGAGTCCCGAATGGCCGGCTGTGCCTGAGCAACAGGAGGTCAGGAGAACAGGACAGAACAGGAGATCAAGAGGTCAGGAGAAGAGGAGGAGAGGACCCGCCGAGTTGGCATTCGGCAGTGGTGTCGGTCGCCCGCGCTTCGCGGCCGGCCGCAGGCCGGCGGGCGACCGGCACGCTCCGCCGTAGCGCTGGCGGCCTTCTCTTGGTCTCCTGGTCTCCTGTTCTTCTTCTTCAGGCCTCCTGATCTCCCGTTTCCCACCGCTGATCACTGCGCGCCCCCGGCGGGCGACCCGGCCGACGTCCAGACCTGATACCCGAAGACGATCCCGAACGCCACGCTCGCCAGGCCTGCCGCCAGCGCGAGTCCGCGCGACAGCTTCTCGGACCGGCCGGCGGCGAGCCGGAATGCCGAGGCCAGGCTGATCGTGATGATCATCATGCCGGCGACCGTCCCGATGCCGAACACCAGCAGGTACGCAATCGCCCACGAGGGCTCGCGAACGGCCGCCACGATCAGGAGCGTCACGGCCGCCGATCCCGCCAGCCCGTGCACGACGCCGATGACGACCGGGCGCATGGACCCGTAGACGCGGAAGCGTCCGAAACGTCGATCGAGCGTTGCCAGCGGCGTCTGGTCGGGAGCGTGCGGGTGCAGATCCGGCTCGTGCCCGTGGGGATGGCTATGCACATAGTCGCCATGACTGTGCGGGTGCGCGTGGACCTGCTTCGAGACGTCGCTGGCGCGGCGCCACCCGGCCGGGCGGACTCTCAGAAACGCCCCGATGTTCAGCAGGCCGAGGACAACGAGCATGACCGCGACCGACAGCTCCATCCCCAGGCCGAGACGCTCCGGAATCGTGACGTTGAACAGGATGATCGCCGCGCCGACCGTGACCACCGTCAGCGAGTGTCCGACACCCCAGAGCAGGCCGGTGAGCGCCGCGTGCCGCATCCGCTGCTGCCGGGCGACGATCGTGGTCAACGCAATCACATGGTCCGCGTCGGTGGCATGACGCATCCCGAGAAAGAAGCCGAGGGCGATCACCACCAGCGGGTCAGGCATCGGACTCCCATTCTACGCTGCAGATCAGGCATGTGCCTTCCGTCGCCCGCTTCCGGCGCTCTCCGCGGACTCGGAAACTATAGTCTCACTGAGGACAGACAAGTCC
>DATIEW010000408.1:0-6507 GCA_035455585.1 Vicinamibacterales bacterium
TGTTCTTGATCCAGTAGTTCTCGAGGTAGGTGTCCTTGTTCTTGGCCACGTGGTTGAGTGCGATCAGGATCGCGGACTGCTGGATGTTCGTGTTGTTGCGCGGCCCCCACTTGATCGACGGCAGCGGCGGATTCGGCCGGAACCACTCCCGGCTCGTCGTCGTGGCACCCGCCGTGACCTCGCGATTCTCGGGACCGTAGCCCATGACCTCGTAGAAACGGCCGATCGCATTGTGGGTGTGCGCGATGAAGAACATGTAGTTCGGCGTCCAACCGTCGTAGAAGCCGTAGGTCCACACGCCCGGCACGCCGCGCTTGGTCATCTCCATGACCTCGGTCTTCGCCAGCAGCCACCACTCGTCGATCGTGATCGGATCGATCGACTCGTTGTAGGGACCCGTGCCCGTCGACGCGTAGAGGTAGGTGGACTGCTCGTGCAGATCGTGCATGACCGTCGGCTTCCATTCGAGGAACGTCTTCGTGACGTTCTTCGTCAGCGCCAGGAGCTGTCCCATGCCGTCGCGGTTGTTGTCGTGTGCGACGTACTTGCCCCAGTACATCAGCGGGAGCCGTCCCTCGCCCTGCGGCCGCTTCTTGTTGAAGTAGTACGTGTCGACCTGCTTCTCGCGCCCGTCCACCTCGATGACCGGCGTGATGAGCGTGATCACGTTGTTGCGGATCGTCTGGATGTACGGCGACTCGCCGACCGCGAGGCGATACGGCAGCTCGATGAGCATCTCGGGCCCGCCGTTCTCGGGCGAGTGCATGCCGCTCGTGATCCAGTAGATCGGCTTGGCCGTCCGGATGAGCTGCTGCGCCTGCTCCTCCGTCGTCTTCCGCGGATCGGTCAGCGACGCGAGCATCCCCTTGTACTTGTCGATCTGCTTGATGGTGGCTTCATCGGCGACCGCGAGGAGCACCATGTCGCGCCCCTCCTCGGTCTTGCCGATGTTCCACATCGCGATGCGGTCCGAGGCCTTGTCGAGCGCCTCGTAGTATCTGTAGATGTCCCTGGCATAGGTGAGCTCTCCAGGGGTCCCGGGCATGCGGCCGAAGAACTTCAGCGGCGTCGGCACCGTGTCCGACGCGGGCAGGTGATCGACCAGCTCCGTGATGATCCGCGGATCCTGTGTGTATTCCTTGATCTTCGCGGTGTACTCCGCGTCGAGCCGCTGCGCGGGCGGCGCGCCCTGGCGCGACTGCGCGGAAGGCCTCAGACCCGACGCGGCAATCGTGAGAAACGCGAGAACGAGCGCGAAGCGGAAGGGCGGACGTCGCGGCATACGGCGACTCATAGAGCCTCCTCGAGAATTCGGCGGCGGGAACCGTCGCGGTTATAGCACAAGCGGAGGCCGTGGGAAAGCTGGCCCCGGGCTGGTTTCCCGCCGGCCTTATACCTTGCGGCTTTGGAAGTTGGGGATTGGGGATTGGGGTTTGACCAGGCGCGATCTACTTGTCTGGCTTCCAGGCGTCCGGACGGAGCTTGCCTCCCCATCCCCAGTAGACCGGCTCGGCGCGCTTCGCGGGCGGCGGCGCTGCTGGCCTCTGCATCGAGATGCCGAACCAGGGAAACTGCCCGGGGACCTCCTGCACGTGGCGCGTTCGGCTTTTCGTGCCGGAGCGGACGGCAACAGGGACGTAGACCGGCACCGCGACAGGAACCTCGTGGATGACCGGCCGCTCGTGCTCGATCACGATGACCTGCGGCTCGGCCGGGATCTGTTCTGTCAATAAGGGCGGGTCGGGCGGACGTGACCGGCCGCTTCTGACCATCGCGACGATCACCCGGTCGCTGACGCCGGCCTCCTTCAGCCTCGTCAGCGTGGCCGTATCGACAGTGAAGACCCTCCCGTCGACCTCGATCAGCGCCAGCAGCACCTCGTCGCTCAGCCCGGCTCTGGTCAGGTCGATGATGTCGCTGACCGTGACGGCCTCCGCCCGAAGCGCCGTCGCTGGCAGCAGGACACAGAAGATGGTGAGTCGAGCAACGCGGCGCATGGACCCTCCCGGGACTCAGAGCGGTCGGCCATGGGTCGAAGGCATTGTACCTTGTCCGTCAGCGCGATCTTCCCGCATTTCTCCTGTGCCTTGCCCATTGCCCATTGCCCATTGCCCATTGCCCATTAGTCCCTTGTCCCTTGTGCCTTCCGGAGGACACCCACTGTCATCCAGCGACGTCCGGTGGGCAGCCAGCGCGCGATCTACCAGCCGAAAACAGGCAGACCTCCGGGGCATGGCTATTGCTCGTCATTTGACCGTTGATGCGCGCCCGACGAGAATATCTCGTCGCCGCATGGCGGCTCAACAAGCAGGTTTCCAATGATTTCCAGACCACTCGTCCTCGGACTGCTGGCAGCAGGGTGCGTGACGGCTGCGGCGGGTGGCGCCTACGTGGCGGTGCGCCAGAACGCGGCAGAGCTGGCGGCTCCTCCGGCCGCCGCCGCACCGCAGGCCGCGGCGACTCCATCGCCGGTCGCGGAAACCGAGGCCATCGTCGACGCCAGCCCGGCAGTCGTCCCCGCAAGTACGGCGCTCCAGGCCCCCCCGCAGCCCGAGGCTGTTCGCAAGCCGCCGGCCGCGATGGCCCGAACCACCTCGGCCCCGGCCAGCCGGCCCCGCAGTGCACCAGTCCCGGAACCGATTCGACCAGCGCCGGTTGCGACGAGCGATCCCGGCACTGCCGCGATGCCGGACACGTCAGCAGCGCCGATTCACCGGCCGGCCCCCGCCGTCCCGGCGATGACGGCCGGAACCCCCGCCGCGATGCCCGGACTGGCCCCGCTCCCGCCCCCCGAACCCGAGTTCGTCCAGGTCGTCGTGCCGGCCTCATCGGTGATCGGGCTGCAGGTCGAGACGTCGCTGTCGAGCGAGCGCGCCCGGGTCGAAGATCGCGTCGAGGCGCGCGTCACGCGCGATGTCTCCGCTGAGGGCCGCGTCGCGGTTCCCGCCGGCTCCCGTGTGCTGGGATCGGTGACGCTCGTCGAGCGCGGCGGCAAGATCAAGGAGCGCGCGCGACTTGGCGTACGCTTCCACACCCTCGTTCTCGCCAGCGGCATGGAGATCCCGATCCTCACCGAGACGATCTTCCGTGAGGGAGACTCGCCCGGCAACGAGAGCGCCAGGAAGATCGGCGGCGCGGCGGCAGGCGGGGCGATTCTCGGCGCCCTCATCGGCGGCGGCAAGGGCGCGCTCATCGGAAGCGCGACCGGCGCCGCGGGTGGAACCGCAGTGGTGATGGCAGGCGACCGGAACGCGGCGACGCTCACCGCAGGAACGGTACTGACGGTCCGCCTCACCGATCCAGTCACTGTCGACGTTGAGAAGCGTTAACCTTCACAGCTGCGCCTCATGCGGCCAGGAGAGGCGCAGCCGCAGCGTGTCAACTCCCAATCTCCAACTCCCAACTCCCAAGGCACTCACACCGTCGCATCTGGGGAACTTGGGAGTTGGGGATTGGAAGTTGGGAGTTGACACCAATTGCTTTCAGCGGCTCGCTGACGCAACTTGACGACAGCACCGGGCCGGCCCACAATCGAGCGATGCCGGTCGGGCTGGCGCTGCTGCTCACACTCGTTCAGACACGCCAACCCCCACCTCCCGACTGCCGGTTCCTCGACTACCAACTCCCGACGCCCAGGACGCTCCCGGTCGTCCAGCCGTGAGAACGTTGCGGGAAGGCTGGCAATTGAGAGGCATCGGCCGCGTCTTCCGGCGGGCGTCCTCGTCGCTGCTTCCCTGACGAATGACACGCGAACGGCAGCCCTTCGGCGACATGGATCCGGAGGAGTTCCGGCGCGACGCGTACCGCGTCGCCGATTGGATAGCCAACTACTTCTCCAGCGTCGATCTCTACCCCGTCCTGGCCCGCGTGCAGCCCGGCGACATCCGCGCGGCGCTGCCGACCGACGCGCCGGATCACGGCGAGAGCTTCGACCAGGTCCTTGCCGATCTCGAGCGTATCCTGATCCCCGGCATCACGCACTGGAACCACCCCGGGTTCTTCGCCTATTTCGCAATCTCGGGCAGCGCTCCGGGCGTGCTGGCCGACTTCCTCTCGGCGGCCTTGAACGTCCAGGCGATGCTGTGGCGCACGTCGCCGGCAGCCACAGAGCTCGAGGAGGTGACGCTCGGGTGGCTGCGGCGCCTGATCGGCCTGCCCGACGAGTTCGAGGGGGTCATCTACGACACCGCGTCGATCTCGAGCCTGCACGCACTTGCCGCCGCGCGCGAATCGGCCGTTCCGGGCGTGCGGGCAACCGGGCTTGCGGGCATGTCCGACGTCCCGCGGCTGCGCGTCTACTGCTCCGCGCATGCGCACTCGTCGATCGACAAGGCGGTCATCCTGCTCGGGCTGGGCCACGAATCTCTCCGCCACATCCCCGTGGACGATGAGTTCCGCATGATCCCCGAAGCGCTCGACGCGGCGATCGCGGAGGACCGGGCGGCGACCTGGCTGCCGCTCGCGGCGGTCGCCACGGTCGGCACGACGTCGACCACCAGCGTCGATCCGGTGCGCGAGATCGCGGCCATCTGCCGCCGCAACCATCTGTGGCTCCACGTCGACGCGGCATACGCCGGCGTGGCCGCGATGGTGCCCGGGTACGACTGGATTCTCGATGGCGCCGAAGAGGCGGACTCGCTCGTGGTCAATCCCCACAAGTGGCTGTTCACGCCGTTCGACCTGAGCGCGTTCTACTGCCGGAGGATGGACGACGTCCGCCAGGCCTTCGCGCTGACGCCGGACTACCTGCAGACCATCGAGTCTGCGCCGGTGAAGAACCTGATGGATACGGGCATCCAGCTCGGACGGCGTTTCCGTGCGCTCAAGCTGTGGATGGTGCTGCGGCACTTCGGCGCCGACGGTATCCGCGCGCGCCTTGCCGAGCACATGCGGCTGGCGCGGCTGTTCGCCGACTGGGTGGATTCCAGCTCCGATTTCGTCCGCCTCGCGCCGGTTCCCTTCAGCGTCGTCTGCTTCCGGGCGGACGGGGACGACGGCTTCAACGAACGGCTGCTGGACGCCGTGAACGCGACGGGAGAGGTATTTCTTTCACACACCAAGCTCGACGGCAGGTTCGTGCTCCGGCTTGCCATCGGGAACATCAGGACCACCGAGGCGCACGTCCGGCGCGCGTGGACGCTGCTCTGCGAGCAGGCGCGTCTGCTCCGCGATGCGGGATGAGGCGTTCAGGATCCACCTCCTGAACCTGGGAATACCACTTGCAATGACGTCGACCTGAGCGGTAATCGCGCCAGCCGTTCAGGGCGCGCGTGCCGGGTCTGTAAACTGCGGAGCGAAACATATGCCGATTCGAAAGCTCATCGTTGTGGTGTCGCTGCTTCTGTTCGCATCCCTTGCTATGCCTCCGCGCGCGGCGGCGGATTGGCTGCTCACCCCCTTCTTCGGCTGGAGCGGGGGCGTGTCGGCCGACTTCGGGGACGTGCTCGGTCCCGACATCGACTTCGAGCGGCGGACCCATTACGGCGCGTCGCTCGCGTGGATGGGCGGAGGCATCATCGGCTACGAGATCGACTTCGGATACTCGCCGGATTTCTTCGAGGATTCGATCGACCTGGCGCCCGCCGACAGCAACGTGACGACGCTGATGGTGAACCTGATCGTCGGTGTGCCGATCGGCGGGCAGAGCGGGCCCGGCATCCGGCCCTACGGCCTCGCCGGCTTTGGCATGATCAAGAGCCGCATCGGCGACGCGGGCGACTTCTTCAACATCGATTCCACGGACTGGGGATTCAGCGCCGGCGGGGGGATCGCGGCCTTCTTCAGCGACCACGTCGGCATCCGCGGGGACGTCCGCTACTTCCGATCTCTCGAAGACGTCGAGATAAGCGACTTCGACTTCAGGCTGGCCGACCTTCGCTTCTGGCGGGGATCGGTTGGAGTGACCTTCCGGTTCTGATCCGGGGCCGCCTGGTGCGAGCGGGGTAGCGAGACAGCTTGTCGTGTCAACTCCCAACTGCCAATTCCCAACCCCCAACGTTCGCGGCAGCGTCGAGCGTGAGTGCCTTGGGAGTTGGGAGTTGGGAGTTGGAAGTTGGGAGTTGACACCCGCTAGCGCAGCTTTTCCGTCACCCGCCACGGCCCTCGCTCAGGTGGTTCTCCCTCGACCTGCTGAAGGGCGACGAGCCCATGAGGCGGGAAGTCCGCGCCCTCACCAGCTTCGCCGACGAGGAGCGCGTACAAACGGGGCAGGTGCGGCATGTGGCCGACCAGCATGATGTCGCGCGATTCGGCTTCCAGCACGTCGCGGATCGATTCCGGGGGATCCGTGGGCTGCAGCCCCCGGACGGCGGTCAGCTCCGCAAACGGATTGCACGCCCGCAGGAACGGATCGGCCGTCTGACGTGCACGCAGCTTGCCGCTGTGCCAGATCACGGCCGGTTTGATTCCCCGGGCGGCGGCTTCGGCCGCAACGCGCTCGGCGTGCGCGCGCCCGGCGGCCGACAACGGCCGCTGTGGATCGGTCGCGGAATCGACGGCCGCCGCATG
>DATIEW010000409.1:0-3719 GCA_035455585.1 Vicinamibacterales bacterium
GCGAAGTTGTTCCAGACGGTCGCCATCAGGTCGAGGAATCCCATGCCGAGCCCAGGCAGGCTGGTGAAGAAGCCGACGGCCCCGTTGGCGAGCGCCGACGGGATCGCCAGCAGCGCCGTCACCGCCGTGATTGCAAAGACCGCGTTCCGCCGATCCCAGCCGTGGCCGTCGATGAGGTGGGCCACCGGCACCTCCAGCAGCGAGATCGTCGAGGTGAGGGCCGCCATCAGCAGGAGGATGAAGAAGGCGGCGCCGAAGAGGTGGCCTCCGGGCAGCGTCGCAAACAGCCGTGGGAGAACGGTGAAGATCAGGCCGGGGCCACCGGTCGAGGGGTCGAAGCCGTCGATGGAGAAGCCCGCCGGGAAGATGATGAAGCCGGCCAGCAGCGCGATCGCCGTGTCGAGCGCAACGACCCACAGCGCCGCACCGGTGATGCCGTCGCCCGGTTTCAGGTAGCTCCCGTAGGTGATCATCGTGCCCATCCCGAGGCTGAGCGAGAAGAACGCCTGGCCGAGCGCCGCGTTGAACACGGAAACGTCCCACACACGCGCCAGCTCCGGCCGCAGGTAGTAGGCAAGCCCCTCGTGCGCGCCCGGCAACGTGATGGCGCGCGCCGCCAGAACGAGGAGCAGGAGGATGAGCAGCGGCATCAGAAGCCTCGTGACGCGCTCGATGCCGGACCGCACGCCTCCGAGGATCACCGCCGCGGTGACGCCAAGCACGAGGAAGGTCAGACCGATCGTCAGGGGCGCGTTGCCGACGAACGCGGCGAAGAACCTGCCGAACTCTTCCGGCGTGCCGGTCACCGCACCCGTTCCCGTGTACCAGGTATAAGCGATCGTCCAGCCGGCGATCACGGAGTAGAAGGACAGGATGCCAACGCCGGCGAGCACGCCGAGCATCCCTGTCAGCCACCACGCGCTGCCCGGTTTGATCACGGAAAAGGCGGTTACCGGGTCTTTCTTCGCGCGGCGTCCGATCGCCAGCTCCGCGACGATGATGGGCGTGCAGATCAACGTGACGCAGGCGAGATAGACGAGGACAAACGCGGCGCCCCCGCCCTGGCCGACCCGTGTCGGGAACCCCCAGATGTTGCCGAGGCCGACGGCGGATCCCGCGGCGGCAAAAACGAAACCGGCGCGCGATCCCCAGGTGCCGCGATCCGTAGCTGTCGACATGCAGTAGTCCAGGACCGAGTCGAGACGGCGCATTCTATCAGGACCGGGTCCCGAACCGGGGCGCGGGGTCCGGGGTCCGGGATCCGAGGCAGTGTAGAATGTCCGGGCCATTCTGCTGCCTGACAACGAAACGAGGCGCGTGCATGTCCCTTCTCGCGACCAAATCAATCGAGTCCTTGACTGTCGAGGCCCAGGCGACCGGCGAACATTCGCTCAAGCGGGTGCTCGGCGCGGCCAACCTGACCACCCTTGGAGTAGGCGCGATCATCGGCGCCGGCATCTTCGTGCTGACGGGCCTCGCCGCCGCGCAGTACGCGGGTCCCGCCATCGTGCTGTCGTTCGTCCTGGCCGGCATTGCCTGCGCGTTCGCCGCGCTCTGCTATTCGGAGTTCGCGTCGATGATCCCGATTGCCGGCTCGGCGTACACGTACGGCTACGCCACGCTCGGTGAGTTCGTCGCCTGGGTCATCGGCTGGGACCTCATCCTCGAGTACTCGGTCGGCGCCGCCACGGTGGCCGTCGGATGGTCCGGTTACGTCGTCAGCTTTCTTCGTGATTTCGGCATCGTCGTGCCGCCGGCGCTGACCGCCTCGCCGGGCACGGGGCTGATCGAAACCACGCCCGGGCACTGGGAGGTCTACGCGAACGTCGCCCAGCGCCTCGTGCAGCAGGGCGTGGATCCGGCGACGCTGGCCCAGACGACGGCCGTCGTCAACCTGCCGGCCATTCTCATCATCCTGCTCATCACGGCCCTGCTCGTGATCGGCATCGAGGAGTCCGCGACGACGAATGCCGTCATCGTCGTCGTCAAGGTCGCCGTGGTCGTGGCGTTCATCGCCGTGGGCGTCGCGTACATCAACCCGGCCAACTGGACCCCCTTCATTCCAGAGAACACGGGAGAGTTCGGCAATTACGGATGGAGCGGCATCGTGCGGGGCGCCGGCGTGGTGTTCTTTGCGTATATCGGGTTCGACGCCGTCTCGACGGCGGCGCAGGAAGCAAAGAACCCGCAGCGCGACATGCCGGTCGGCATCATCGGGTCGCTGGTGGTCTGCACGATCCTGTACATCCTCGTCTCGGGGGTGCTCACGGGCATCGTTCCGTACGACCAGCTGAACGTCCCGGATCCAATCGCCGTGGGCGTGGACGCCATCGGGATGACGTGGCTCTCGCCCATCATCAAGGTCGGGGCGATCGCCGGGTTGAGCTCGGTCATGCTCGTCATGCTGCTGGCCCAGCCGCGGATCTTCTACACGATGGCCCACGACGGCCTGCTGCCGTCGTGGGCCGCGAAGGTGCACCCGCGTTTCCGCACGCCGTACGTGACGACGATCGTCACGGGAATCCTCGTCGCGATCGCGGCGGGGCTGGCGCCGATCGCGGTGCTGGGCGAGCTGGTCAGCATCGGGACGCTGTTCGCCTTCGTGATCGTCTGCGCGGGCATTCCGATCCTCCGGCGCACGCAGCCGAATCTTCCCCGGCCGTTCAGGACACCGCTGTCGCCCGTCGTGCCGATTCTGGGCGTCCTGAGCTGCTTCTACCTCATGACGAGCCTGCCGTGGCACACGTGGGAACGGCTCATCATCTGGATGGCCATCGGCATCGTGATCTACTTCGCTTACAGCCGCCGCCACAGCCGCGTGCAGGCGGCGGCCCGGCGTTGACCGAGACCGGGGCGGGATGACCGCGCGTCTTCTCGACGGCAACGCGATCGCCGCCGCCATCCGGGAGTCCGTCGCACCAGGCGTCAGGGATTTCGTCGGGAAGGCCGGACGGGCGCCCGCGCTCGGGATCGTGCTGGTGGGCGAGCATCCCGCCTCCGAGATCTACGTCCGCAACAAGATGCGCGCGGGAGCCGAGTCGGGCCTGCGCGTGAGCCTCGAGCGGCTGCCGGACACGGCCAGGCTCGACGATCTCCTGACGCTCGTCCGGCGCCTCAACGCGGACGACGTGGTGGATGGCATCCTCGTACAGGCGCCGCTGCCGCCCGCGATGGGGAAGGGGGCAGCGCAGGAGGTGTTCGACGCCATCGATCCCTCGAAGGACGTGGACGGCTTTCATCCCCTCAACGTCGGCAGGCTGGTCCAGGGCCGCGGGCTGCTGGCGCCGTGCACGCCATCGGGCGTCATCGAGATGCTCGATCGCAGCGGCATCGCCGTGGCACGTACGTCGGCAGTGGTGATCGGGCGGAGCGAAATCGTCGGCAAGCCGATGGCCATGCTGCTCCTGCAGCGGGACGCAACCGTGACGATCTGCCACTCGAAGACGCCGGACCTGCCGGCGGTTGCCGCCCGCGCGGACATTCTGGTCGCAGCGATCGGTCGCCCCGCCTTCGTCACGCCGGCGTTCGTCAAGCCGGGCGCCACGGTGATCGACGTCGGCATCAACCGGGTAACCGACGCGGCCCTCGTCCGCGGTTTGTTTCCGGCGGGCTCTCCGCGGCTGGGAGATTTCGACCGCCGCGGGTCGGTCGTCGTCGGCGACGTGCATCCTGCCGTCGTCGAGGTCGCCGGCGCGCTGACGCCGGTACCAGGCGGCGTC
>DATIEW010000410.1:0-8351 GCA_035455585.1 Vicinamibacterales bacterium
GGCCGTGATCATCACCGAGGCGTTGGAGCGCAGTTTCTTTCCCGCCGAGTCCGCCGTCGGCCGCCGCGTGCGCATGGGGAGAGGCGACGCGGAGATCGTCGGCGTCGTGGGCGACATCCGCCGCGCGGGGCTCCGGGACGAACCGCGGGCAGACATGTACTTCCCATTCGATCGCATGCCCGCGACCGCAACCACGCTGTTCGTGCGCACGACCGGTGATCCCGCGGCAGCCGTGCCCGACCTGCAGCGCATGCTGCGGGCCGTGGAGCCTTCGATCGTCGTCGCCCGCGCGCGGACGATGGAGGCGATCGCCGCGGAATCGGCGGCCTCGAGCAGGCTCACGCTGTGGTTGCTTGGCATCTTCGCGGCGCTGGCGCTCGCGCTGGCCGCCGTCGGAGTCTACGCCGTGATGGCGTATGCGGTCCGTCAGCGAAGTCGCGAGATCGGGACCCGTATGGCCCTCGGGGCGACCCGTGCCGGCATTGCCTGGATGGTGATGCGCGACGGAGGCATCATCGTCGGCGGGGGGCTTGCGCTGGGCCTGGCGGCCGGCCTCGTCGGCGCGCGGGCGTTGGGGTCACTGCTCTTCGACGTTTCGTTCGCTGATCCGAGCAGCCTGGGCGGCGCCGCTGCGCTGCTGGCGCTGGCCATGGCACTCGCCTGCTACGTGCCGGCACGGCGCGCGGCCCAGGTCGACCCCGCACGTACGCTCGCGGAGTGAAATCAGTTCTCAGAACTACTCAACACCGGGGGCGGCTCCTGTTATCGCCCTCCGGCTGTCGATCAACCCGAGACACCGGCCCGTGCCTCCCCCCGGCGAGGCCCCCCGTCATCACGCTTGTCGCCCGGTGGCCCGGTCCTCATAATCTGCCCTGGACCGCGGCATGAACGAGAACGCGATGCGACTGCCCCCTTTTCGTGACGTGACCGTTGGAGGATTGCTGTCGAGCCTCGCTGACGCGCTACCCGATCACGAGGCGCTGGTCTACAGTCACGACGGTCTGCGTTGGAGCTTCCGAGAGCTCGAGGAGGAAGCGCGACGGATTGCGTGCGGCCTGATCGGGCGCGGCGTCGGGCCTGGCGATCGCGTCGCGGTGTGGGCCACGAACGTCCCCGAGTGGATCGTCCTGCAATTCGCGCTCGCCAAGATCGGCGCCATCCTGGTCACCGTCAACACGTCGCTGCGCGCCCGTGAGGTCGCCTACCTGCTCCGTCAAAGCGAGAGCTCCACGCTCGTGACGATACGCGGGTTCAAGGGCGTTGACTACCTCGAGGAGCTCCGTGCCGGCGGGATCATCGGTTCGAACCGATCGGCCGGCTTTCCACACCTGGCCCGCGTCATCTTCATCGGCGAGGACTGTCCGGCCGGCCTGGCCCCATACGCCGAGCTGCGCACGGCGGGCGCCGCTGTCGGCGGCACCGAAGTCGACAGGCTCGAGTCGGCGGTCGGGCTCGATGACGTCATAAACATGCAGTACACCTCTGGCACGACGGGCTTTCCAAAGGGCGTCATGCTCTCGAGCCGCAACATCGTCAACAACGGCTACTGGCTCGGCAGGGGGCTGGCCTACACGCCCGCCGATCGTCTGTGCCTGTGCGTGCCGCTGTTTCACTGCTTCGGCTGCGTGATCGGTGTCCTCGGCGCTTATACGCACGGCGCCTGTCTGTGTCCGGTGGAGTCGTTCGATCCCCGCCGCGTGCTCGAGACGATCGAGCGCGAACGCTGCACAGCGCTCTACGGTGTCCCGACGATGTTCCTCGCGGAACTCGAGGATCCGGCGTTCGATCGCTTCGATCTGCGCTCATTGAGGACAGGCATCATGGCCGGCGCGCTGTGCCCAGAGCCCCTCATGCGAAGGGTCATCGAGACCATGCATCTCCCGGAGATGACGATAGCGTACGGCCTGACCGAGACTTCACCGGGGCTCACGCAGACGCCACGCGATGCCAGTCTCGAGCAGCGCACGCAGACGGTTGGCAGGGTTCTTCCCGAGACCGAAATTCGCATCGTCGATCCGGCGACGGGCGAGGAGGCGGCCGTTGGCGCGAAGGGCGAACTGTGGGCGCGCGGCTATGCGGTGATGAAAGGCTACTACAGCATGCCCGAACAGACCGCCGCGGCGATCACACAGGACGGGTGGCTGCGGAGCGGCGATCAGGCGTTGATCGACGCGGCCGGCAACGTTCGTATCACCGGCCGCGTCAAGGACATGATCATCAGGGGAGGCGAGAACATCGCGCCCAAGGAGATCGAGGACGTCCTCCGGGGGCATCCCGCCGTCGCGGATGTCTCGGTGTACGGGGTCCGGAGCGACTTCTTTGGTGAAGAGGTCGCTGCAGCCGTCAGGCTTCGACCGGGCGCGTCGATTGACGCGTCGGCCATCGCAGGTTTCTGCAGTGGCCGGCTCGCACGTTTCAAGGTGCCGCGGTACGTCCGTTTCGTGGACGGCTTTCCGATGACCGCATCGGGGAAGATACAGAAATTCAGGCTGCGGGAGGCCCACGAGCGCGAGCTGGAAACCGCGCCCCGTCAGCCAGACACCCCGGGCGCACCCTCGTAGCAGCCCAACGTTCGAGATGGTGCCACCGGACTCGAATACCGTTGCACGGTATACCGTGAGACGGTATACTGCCCGGAATGGCTGACCGCGTCGTTCCACCGCTCGACGAGCTGCCGCTCACGGTTCCCGTCTTCCAGATCCTGCTCTCGCTCGCCGATCGCGATCTGCACGGCTACGCGCTCATCCGCGACATCGACGCGCGCACGAACGGAGAAGTCCGCCTGACGGCCAGCACGCTCTACGGCGCCGTCGCGCGGATGCTCGACGCCGGGCTGATCGAGGAACGGCCGCCGCAGGGGGACGGCCGCCGCCGCTGCTACCGGATCACGCGCGCCGGACGGACGCTGGCGCGCCGCGAGGCCGAGCGGATGGCCCGCGCCACCCGCTGGGCGCGAGAGAAGCGGCTGCTTCCGGGCGCCGCCGGGCGCATGCCGTGAACACGCCGTCGACACGCCTGTGGCGCGTGGCGGCGCGACTCCTGCCTCGCCGCTTCCGCGACGCGTTCGGCGCCGAGCTGATCGAGACGATCGCCGCCGGCGCCAGCGAGCGGCGCGCGGCCGGCGGCCGCCGCGCTGCCGCCGCATACGCCTGTCGGGAGCTGCGGGATCTCCTCCGGCTCGCGCGGGATCTGCGCCGCCGGCCCGTTCAGGTTCGTGAACCTCTACAGCGCAGGCTGCACCAGGAGATGACACCGATGGTCAACGGCTTTCGCACCGACGTTCGCTGGGCCTGGCGACTGGCCCGCCGCCGCCCCACCTTTACCATCTCGGTGATCGCCACGCTCGGCATCTCGATTGCCGCCGCCGCCACCGCCTTCGGCCTCGCGGCCGCTGTGCTCTGGAAGCCGCTGCCGTTCGACGATGCGGCGCGGCTCGTCTTCGCGTGGGAAGCAGTAGAGGGCGACGGCACGACGGGACCGTTCAGGGTCACCGCCGCGCGCTTCACCGACTGGCGCCGGCACCAGTCGTCGTTCGCCTCGATGGCGGCGTTCGGCGCGGCCGGCTTCACGGCGGTCGGGTCCGACGGAGCAGTCATGGTGCGCGGCGTGCGCGTCACGTCGGAGTACTTCGACACGCTCGGCATTTCGCCTGCCCTCGGACGGACGTTCGGTCCCTCCGATGAAGTCCCAGGGAAACACCAGGTCGTCGTGCTCTCGCACGCGTTCTGGCAGCGGTGGTTCGGCGGCCGCCCGGACGCCGTCGGCGCCACCCTTCACCTGAGCGGAGAGGCGTACACCGTGATTGGCGTGATGCCGCCTGCTGTGTTTCCCGGCTGGCCGGTGAACCCTGCCACCGTCACCCTCAATACCGATGCGCGCGACATCTGGGTGCCGATTCCCGCGACGCCGCAGTGGGCCGGCAATGCCCGCTCGCACGTCCACGGCGTCCTCGCGCGGTTGCGGCCGGGGATCTCCCTGGAGCAGGCCGACGACGACCTGAACCGGCTGGCGTCGGCATCGGCTGCGGACCCGCATGGCGCCCGGCTCACCCCGCTCAGGGAACAATTCGTACGTGATGCAAGGCTGCCGCTGCTGATGCTGCTCGGAACGTCGATCGCTGTTCTCATCGTCGCCTGCTCGAACCTCGCCGCGCTCCAGGTCTCGGCGATGGAGGGCCGGCGTGAAGAGCTCGGCATCCGGACGGCGCTCGGCGCGGGCCGCGTCAGGCTGGCGAGGCAGCTCGCGACCGAGTCGCTGATGTTCGCGGCCGTCGGCGGGCTGGTCGGCGTCGGGCTCGCGCGGTTGTCGCTGACGCATCTTCCATCGCTGCTGCCGCCCTCAGTTCCGTTCCTGGTTCCACCCTCACTCGACCTGCGCGTGGCGGCGTTCGCCGCCGGCATCGCGCTCGTTGCGGCCGTCATCATCGGCGCCTGGCCGGTCCTTCGCTCGATGACCGCGGCCCCGTCACCGCGCGGGACGGCGTTTGCCGCGCGCACAATGGTCTACCGGGGCCTCGTCGTCGTTCAGATTGCGCTGGCCACCGCGCTGGTCGCTGCCGCGAGCCTGCTCGCCCAGTCGCTCGGCGCGGTAACCCGTCAGGATCCAGGCTTCGTGCTCGATCGCGTACTCGTCGCCGACGTTACTTTCATGGGCCCCGCGTACGGCACGCCGTCGAGCGTGGCGCAGGCCGAACGGCGGCTCGCCGAGGCGCTGGCGTCCCTCCCGGGCGCGAGGGGTGCCGCCGCCGCCTACGATCACCCGCTCGAGGCCAACTGGACGGACTCGATCGTCCTGACGGGCGCCGTCCCCGCCAGAGACGATGTGAGGTGGAGCGGGCAGCTGCGGATCGTGAGCCCCGAGTACTTCGATGTGATGGGCGTGGACGTCATAGAAGGACGAGGCTTCAGCGAGCACGACGATCTTTCGGCGGCCGGCGCGCTCCTCGTCAACGAGGCGTTCGTTCGATCGGCGGACACCGGCGTGCTGCTCGGCCGGCTCGTGCGGAGCGCCACGCCCGCGTTCAGCTGGAAGGATGCCGTGCCTTCCGAATTCGTCATCATCGGGATCGTCGAGAACGAGCGGTTCCGCGGCCTCGAGGAACCATCGCAGCCGGCCATCTACATGAGCACCCGGCAGTTTCCGCAGCAGGGCTTCACGGCGCTCGTACGGACGACGGGCGATCCGCTGGCTTCGGCCGGCGACGTTCGTGCGGCGGTACGGAGCGTGGACTCGACCGCTCCCGTGAGCCGCGTCACGTCGCTCGCCGACATCCTGGCCGAGCAGCTCGTCGAGAGGCGGGTCACGACCGACGTGATCGGGGGACTTGCCGGAGCGGCGCTCGCGCTCTCCGTGCTCGGCCTCTACGGGCTCGTCGCGATGATGGTCGCGAGCCGCACGCGCGAGATCGGCGTGCGCCTGGCGCTCGGCGCGCTGCCCGGGGCGATCGCCCGGCAGGTGGTCGGCGACAGCCTGCGAAACGCCCTGATCGGCGTCGTCGCAGGGGTTCTTCTTGCGCTCCTCGCCGGACGCCTGCTCGAGGGACTGCTCGTCGGCGTCACGGCCGGCGATCCCACGACTCTCTCGGTGGTGTCCTTCACCTTGATCGGTGTTGCCGTGCTCGCGGGGCTGGTTCCGGCCGTCCGCGCGGCGCGCGTCGATCCGGCCCGCGCGCTCAGGAACGAGTGATCCCCCTATCCTGACCCGCCTACCCTCGATCCGCCGCTTCCGCCTTCAGGCGGAAGGACTACAAGAACCTGGCGGAATGACCGAAGAATCAATCGGCGTCAGCGATGATTGCGACCGGTACTCGTCTGGGCGGCTATGAGGTGATCGCGCCCATCGGCACGGGCGGCATGGGCGAGGTGTACCGCGCGCGCGACCTCGAGCTCGGCCGCGACGTCGCCATAAAGGTGCTCCCGCCGGCTTTTTCGGCGGACCCCGAACGCCTCGCCCGCTTCGCGCGCGAGGCGCGACTGCTCGCCGCATTGAACCACCCGCACATCGCCGGCATTCATGGGCTCGCGGAGACGCCGGGCGTGCGCGCGCTCGTGCTGGAACTGGTCGACGGGCCGACGCTGGCCGAACGCCTCCGCGAGGGGCCGATTCAGGTCGCCGAGGCCACGGAGGTTGCGCGGCAGATCGCCGACGCGCTCGAGGCGGCGCACGAACGGGGAATCGTGCACCGGGATCTCAAGCCCGCGAACATCAAGCTGACACCCGGCGGCAGCGTGAAGGTGCTCGACTTCGGGATCGCAAAAGCGCTCGACGAACAGCCGGACCGAGACCGGCCGGATTCGGCGACGTTGACGGCCGGCGGCACGCGTGCGGGAGTGGTGCTCGGAACCCCCGCCTACATGAGCCCGGAGCAGTCGCGGGGGCAACCGGTCGACAAACGCACCGACATCTGGGCGTTCGGGTGCGTGCTGTACGAGCTGCTGACCGGCCGCCCGCCCTTCGCGGGCGAGACGCCGACCGATACGGTGTCGGCGATCCTGAGCCGCGAGCCGGACTGGAACGCTCTGCCGGAGACCGTGCCGCCGCACGTCCGCACGCTGCTTCAACGCTGTCTCGAAAAAGACCCGAAACGCCGGCTCCGCGACATCGGCGATGCGCGGATCGAGCTCGACTCGCCGGCGGCGTCGGTCGTCACACCGGGGACACCTGGCGTCACAGGGCGAGCATCGGTACGCCGCACCGCAGCCGTCGCGGGCGTCGTCGCTCTCGCGATGTTCGCCGCGTGGGGATGGCTGCGGCCGCGCGTGACCGCTCCTGCCGATCCCGTGCGGATCTCCGTCCGGCTTGCGCCCGGCACAAACGTCACGCGCGGCCCGCAATACGTGTCTTCGGTCGCCCTGTCGCCGGACGGCCGCCTGCTGGTCATCGCGGGCAGGGACGCCACCGGTGAACGTCTCTACGTGCGGCCGCTGGATCGGCTCGAGCCGGCGCCGCTTTCCGGCACAGAGGGTGGTTCGAGCCCCTTCTTCTCGCCTGACGGGGCGTGGATCGGGTTCTTTCTCGGCCGCCGCCTGAAGCGCGTCCCAGCAGGCGGTGGGGGCGCCGTCGACATCGCCGCCGGCCCGGTGGAACAGATCCCGAGGGGTGCGGCCTGGCTGCCAGACGACCGCATCGTGTTCGGCACGGGCGCCTTCACGGCGCTGCAGGTGGTTCACTCGAGCGGGGGGACGCCCGAGCCCCTGACCACGTTGAACGAGGCCGAGGCCGAAATCAGCCATGTGGATCCCCATATCCTGCCCGACGGCCATACGCTGCTGTTCACGGTCACACGACGCGGAGGCTCCTGGATCGATGCCCTCGATCTGCGGAGCGGTCAGCGGACCCGGTTAGTCCAGGGCGTCGCCGCGCGGTACGCGGCGAGCGGGCACCTCCTGCTGAGCCGCGGACCGGATCTCCTGGGAGCCGTATTCGATCCATCACGTCTCACGCTGAGCGGTCCGGTCGTTCCGCTCGTCGAAGGTGTCGAGCCCGGCTTCGACATAAGGCACTTTGCAGTCTCGGCGGGCGGATCGCTGGCGTACGTGCCCGCCGCTGGAATGCACGAGCTGGCCCTGATAAAGACTGACCGTTCCGAACGCAGGCTCGAAACAGGAGTTTTGCTCGAGAACCCTCAGTTCTCTGGAGAAGGCGATCGACTCGTGGTCGCGGCTTGGCGCAAAGGCGAGCCTGCCGAACTATCGATCCACGACCTGGAGACCGGGAGCACTTCGAGGCTGACCTTCGACGGCGGCCGCGCGCCGGTGTGGACGCCCGACGGCACGGCCGTCACGTACTCGCATCTGGGTAAGCAGCAGGGCATCTACACGAAAGCGGCGGACGGGCGGGGAGAGGCCAGGCAACTCGTCGCTCTCGAGACGTTTCACTGGCTGGTTGGGTGGACACCGGACGGCCGGACACTCGGCTACGGCGTCATGGAGCCCGTCACGCCCGATGGCAGGTCGTCGTCGTCAATCATGGCACTGACGGACGGCCGACCCCGCCGGGTGGTCGGGCCTGGACCGACGTGGGGCGGCCGGCTCTCGCCGGATGGCAAATGGCTGGCCTACTACTCGCTGGAATCGTCCGGCTTCGAGGTGTACGTCACGCCGTTCCCCGACGGCGGCTCACGCTGGCTCGTCGCAGAGGGGACCGACCCGTCCTGGGCGCCGGGCGGCTCGGAGATCTACTATCGGAGCGGCAATCGACTCATGGCCGCGCGGATCGACATCGGAGTCGGGGTACGCGTTCTGTCACGGCGTGTGGCCCTCGACCCCTTCCTGCCGCCCGCGTACGACGACTACGACATTCACCCCGACGGAACCTTGGCGGTGGTCCGCCCCGTCGGTGATGCTGTTGGC
>DATIEW010000411.1:0-5980 GCA_035455585.1 Vicinamibacterales bacterium
TGGAATTGGAAACTCGGCCTGAACCTGGAGACCCTGCTGCTCGAGCTCATATTGCAAGCACGCCCGATATACACTCTCGAGAAGCCCCGGTCCGACTGCGGTATGCACCCGCATTGCCGACCCGATGATCTGTCCAGTCAACTCATTGATTTCCATGGATCACAATGAGTACGACACGTCACCCGGCTGTCACTCGGAGTCTCAGTCCGCAGAACAGAGATTCTCTGCGACCTCTGCGCACTCTGCGTTAAGGATCCTAAGGCAACAAAAGGCCGGGCGGATGAGCCCGGCCTTTCCAGATATCCGCAGAACTCGAATCATGAACCCGGCTGTGGCACGATCCGGATATACGGCTTTGGTGCCTTCCAGCCGTCGGGGAACGCCTTCTTCGCGTCATCCTCAGAGACCGACGCGAGAATGATCACTTCCTCACCCTGCTTCCAGTTCACCGGCGTCGCCACCTTGTGCTTCGCCGTGAGCTGCATCGAGTCGATCACGCGCAGCAGCTCGTCGAAGTTCCGCCCCGTCGACATCGGATAGACGATGATCAGCTTGATCTTCTTGTCGGGTCCGATGACGAACACGTTGCGGACGGTCTGGTTGTCGACGGCCGTCCGCCCGTCGCTCGATCCGCTGGCCTCGTCCGGCAGCATGCCGTACAGCTTGGAGATCGCCAGCGTCGGATCGCCGATCATCGGGTAGTTGGGTGCGTACCCCTGCGATCGTTCGATGTCGATGGACCACTTCGAGTGGCTTTCGACCGGATCGACGCTGAGACCGATCACCTTCACGTTGCGCCGATCGAACTCCGGCTTCAGCCGGGCCATGTAACCGAGCTCGGTCGTGCACACCGGCGTGAAGTCCTTCGGGTGCGAGAAGAGCACTCCCCATGAAGACCCGAGCCAGTCGTGGAACTTGATCCGACCCTGCGTCGTGTCCGCCTCGAAGTCCGGCGCGATCTGGTTGATTCGCAAAGACATACGTATGACCTCCCGGGCGCCCTCGACGGCCGGCTCGCTCGCCGGCCTGGGAAGCCGCCTATTCCATCAACGTCATCCCCCGCAAATCCCGCCACGCCCGCAGCGGGACTCTCATTGGCACCGTTCGCGGAGGACCGACATGCCTCATCACGCACAGCAGGTCGGGCCGCAGCAGCTCTTCTCCTCCGGCTTGCGTGCGCGCACGAAGGCGCTCGCGAACCTGCCATCCACCTGGCCGGCGAGCGCATCGATGTCGACGCCGCTCTCGGCCAGGAACGCGCGAGCATCATCGACCTTGTAGACGCGCCAGGGCTCGACCTCGACATCCGAGAACCCTGCCGCTCGCAGCCTGGCGGCGTACTCCGTTTCTTCCAGCGCGCCGGCGACGCACCCGACCCACAGCTCCATGCTGCGGCGAATCTCGGCCGGTACCTCGCCGCGGACCACGACATCCGACACGGCGAAGCGGCCTCCCGGCTTCAGCACGCGGAACGCCTCGCGCAGCACGGCGTCCTTGTCGCTCGACAGGTTGATGACGCAGTTCGAGATGATGACGTCCACGGAATTGTCGGGCAGCGGGATGGCTTCGATCGTTCCTTTCAGGAACTCGACGTTGGTGGCGCCGGCCTTCCGCTGGTTCTCCCGCGCGAGCGCGAGCATCTCGTCCGTCATGTCGAGGCCGTAAGCCTTGCCGGTGGGCCCGACGCGCTTCGCCGAGAGCAACACATCGATGCCGCCGCCGGACCCGAGGTCGAGCACCGTGTCGCCCGGCCGCAGGTCGAGCAGCGCGGTCGGGTTGCCGCAACCGAGCGACGCTGCGAGCGCTTCTGCTGGAAGGCCGCTGGTTTCCGTATCGGAATAGAGATTCGAGGTGATCGGGTCTCCGCAGCCGCATGCCGCCGGGCCGCAGCAGCCGGTGGTGGACGACGACTGGCTGACGGCGCTGGCAATGGCGCCGTACTTCTCACGAATGGCCTGCTGGATGTCTGACATGTGCTCCGCTCCTTTATGTATCCGCTAAAGCGAATATAGAGTGACTATAGCCGAGCCCCAACATATTTGTCAAGGCGAATATATTTGGCCCCGCCTGTCCTGCCGCCGCAAAGATCCCGCGAACCTGCCTACTGCATGCGGAGGGCCTCGATTGGATCGACGCGCGTGGCGCGAACCGCCGGTCCGAGACAGGCCGCGGCGGCGGCGGCGAGGATGATCGCGGCGACGGCTGCCAGCGTCGCGGGATCACGCGGACTCACCTCGCTCACGACGGCAGCCAGCAGGCGGGACAGGGCGAGCGATGCCACGAGGCCGGCCGCGATCCCGAGCGCCGCCCATCGAAGCCCCTCGAACATCACCGACCGGAGCAGCTGCGACGGCGATGCGCCAAGCGCGAGGCGGACGCCGAACTCGGGCACCCGGCGGCTGACCGAGAATGCCACCACTCCGTAAGTGCCGAGAATCGCCGCCAGCAGACCGAAGGCGCCAAACACGACGAACAGCGTCGCGCCGAAGCGGTGGCCGGACAGCGGCGCGACCAGCGCGGTCTCCATGCCGGCGATATCGAAGAGCGGCAGCGACGGATCCACCGCGCGAATCGAGCCGCGGACGGCATCGATCGCAGCTGCGGCGTCGCCCGTCGTGCGCACCATCAGCGATGCGCTCGTGGTGATCCATACTCCGGGCGGAAGGGTCGCGCTGGCCTGTGCATACGGCTGATAGATCGTCTCCCGCATGCCCGCATCGTCCGGTTCGGCCATGTTCGAAACGACCCCGACGACCACGTGCCAGGCGCCCTCGCTGCCGCGCGGGCCGGGCCGGACGCGGCGGCCGATCGGATCCTCACCGGGCCAGAAACGGCGGACCGCTGCCTCGTTGACGACGACCACCGGCTGGCTCGCCTCGCCGTCGAGTTCCGTAAATGCGCGCCCGGCGACGAGACGCACGCCCATGGTCTCGAAGTAGGCCGGCGTGACGAGCCGCCTGTTGGCCAACGGCAACGGAGACACCGGATCGCGCAGCGAATCCGGCTCGAGCGACATGCCCGTGTTCGCGCGCGTGCGGGGGATCGGTTGCAGACTGGTCACACCCGCCGCGACGATGCCGGGAGTGCCCTCGATTCGCTCCAGGATCTGGCGGACCGCCGCGACGCGGCGTCCCGGGTCGACGTAGGAGGCGTCGCTCAGGCTGAGATTGAGGCGGATGAGGCCCGACGGGTCGTAGCCGACGTCGGCGGTCAGCAGGCGCGCGAAATTCTGCGCCATCAGCGCGGCTCCTGCCAGCAGCACCATCGCGAGAGCCGCTTCGCCTACGACGAGCACGTTGAGCGGCCTTCCACCGGTCCTGCCGGTCAGCCGGCCGCCGTCCTTCAATACCTCGGCCGGCGCGTGGCGCGTGAGGCGCAGGGCAGGCACGATGCCGAAGAGCAGGCCAGTGAACACGCACAGCAACGCCGACGCAGCCAGGACGATGCCGTCGATCTCGACCTGTTGAATAACTTCGGAGAGTCGCGCCGGGATGAGCGTCCCCAGCCACCTGCTGACGCCGAAGGCCATTGCGACGCCGACAATCCCACCGGAGGCTGCCAGCACCGCGCTCTCGGTGAGCAGCTGCCGGATCTGACGGCGACGGCCCGCGCCGAGCGCGGTGCGCAGGGCGATCTCGCGCGCGCGGCTGCCGCCCCGCGCCATCAGCAGCATCGCCAGGTTCACGCACGCCAGCAGCAGGACGAAGCCGACCGCGACGGCCAGCGCGGCGATCGAGCGATTCGGATCGCGCGCGAACTCCTCGTGCATCGGGATGCCGGCCAGCCGGATACGGCTTCCCGTCGGGAACTCCCTGTGCAGTTCGTCCGTGAGGCGCGCCAGCTCCGCGTCGAGCTCCGCCCTGGTCACGCCCGTACGCATTCGCGCGGGAGCGTTCAGATCGCCTGGCGTCAGGGCTGCCGGCGGAATGGAGATCGGGAACCAGAGGTCGGCCTCGTATGGGTACCGGAACTGCGCCGGCATCACGCCGATGACCGTGTAGGGTTCACCGTTGAGCCGGATCGATCGGCCCTGGATCGACGGATCGCTGCCGAACTGGCGCAGCCAGAAGCCGTGCGCGAGCACGACGACGCGGGCGGCGCTGCCCTCGCGCTGTTCGTCCTCGCTGAACGTCCGGCCCAGCAGAGGCCCGACGCCCAGCGTTTCAGACCACTGATCCGAGACGCCGATGGCGACAACGCGCTCGGCGCGGTCGCTGCCGCTGAGCGTCAGGTTCTGCAGGCGCTGAGCCGCCACGCGCTCGAGCAGGCGGCTCCGCTCGCGGATGCCGTGGAAGTACGCCGGAACCAGGGACAGCTCGCGGTCGCGTCCCGACGCGTCGGTCTGGATGATCCGGAGGCGGACGAGGCGGTCGCTGTCCGCGAAGGGCAGCGGGGCGAGAAGAACGGACCGCACGACGGACATGACGGCGGTGTTGGCGCCGATGCCCAGGGCCAGCGTGAGGACGCTCACGAGCGTGAAGCCCGGCTGGCGTTGCATGAGCCGGAGCGCGTACCGGACGTCCTGAAACACGGTATCGAGCCGGGCGCCCGACCGCTCGGCCCGCAGCCGCTCGCGCGCCTGCTCGACGCCGCCCAGCTCGAGCCGCGCGGCGCGTCGAGCGGCATCTTCCGGCTGGCCTTCACGCATGCGCGCCTCGACGGAGAGATCGAGGTACGCATCCAGCTCGTCGCGCATCTCGCGCTCGAAACGGTCGCGGCGGAAGAGATCGCGGACGAGCAGTCGCAGCCGTTTCATCGGATCGCCGACACCTCGATCAGGCTCCCTCGAGCACGCGCCCGATTGCCAGCGCGGCCCGCGCCCAGTTGCGCCGTTCTTCGGCGAGCTTCTTCCGGCCGGCGCGCGTCAGCGCGTAGTACTTCGCTCTGCGCCGGTTCTCGGTCTCCGCCCAGCTCGACTCGAGATACCCCTCGCGCTCGAGCCGGTAGAGCGCCGGGAACACCGAACCGGCGTTGAACCGGAACGTGCCCCGCGTCAGCTGCGTCAACCGCTGGACGATGCCGAAGCCGTGCAGCGGCTCGAGGCTCACCGTGCGCAGGACGAGGAGGTCGAGCGTGCCCTGGAGGAGATCCTGCTGTCTGGCCGTCATGGTGGCTTGTCCAGAGACCGTGTCAATGCCCAATCTCCAACTCCCAACTCCCAAGCTCTGGGAAGTCGACCACCTCTTCAGCCTAGATGAACGGCGGCCGCTTGTCTAGAGCGTCGAGAGGAGCCCATACAGGGGCCCCGCATCCCTTCCTCGCGCCGCTGCATCTCATGAGATGAGGGGCGCCGGTGCCCGGTACCTCACGAGCATCAAACGACTGAGAGGAAAGAACCATGCAGCGAAACACTACGAGCGCGATACAGCAGATGCCGATCGTCGTGCCTCCTGGCGGAGGAGATCCGCTTCGGATCGGCGAAGGCCAGTTCATTCAGAAGGTCAGGAGCGGGGACACCGGCGGCGTGTTCTCGGTCGTCGAGGTGGTGACACCGCCGCGGGGCAGCGTCGCGCTGCACGTGCACGAGCGCGAGGACGAGCTGGTCTACGTCCTCGACGGCACCATCGAGGTGACGCTGGGAGACCAGACCATGACGGCGACGGCCGGCGTCCTGGCGCTGCTTCCGCGCGGCATCCCGCACGGGTTCACCAACGTCGGAACAACGCCGAGCCGGGTCCTGGACACCATCCTGCCGGGAGCCTTCGACGGTTATTTCGTGGAAGCGGCTGCGCTGTACTCGAATGGAGAGCCCGACGCCGGGAAGGTGGACGCGCTGTCGAGGAAGTACGCGATCCGCTATCTGTGACCGCGTGATCGCGGCTTGATCTGGTGTCAACACCCAATCTCCAACTCCCAACTCCCAAAGCATTCCATTCCGATCTTGGGAGTTGGGAATTGGCAGTTGGGAGTTGATCTGGTGTCAACACCCAATCTCCAACTCCCAACTCCCAAAGCATTCCATTCCGATCTTGGGAGTTGG
>DATIEW010000412.1:0-5817 GCA_035455585.1 Vicinamibacterales bacterium
TTTCCCTTGACAACACGCGGGCGGGGATGTATTTAACCATTGGGATATTTAATACAATGGTTCAACACATTCCCGACGACCACCTGAGCGCGACGTTCGCCGCCCTGGCCGACCCCACCCGTCGCGCGATTCTGGCCCGACTCGCAGCCGGCGATGCGTCGGTCACGGAGCTGGCCGAGCCGTTCGACATCAGCATGCCGGCCGTCTCCGGATTCCAGGCGCGGGCACTCACGCGAGAGGTTGTCCGAATCCAAGCACGTAGCCGTCGCGATCGCGCGCGGCGAACTCGAGCATGCCGTACGCATGCTGGACGATCGGACCGTACGCGATCTCTGCGCCGTTCGCTTTCAGCTCCGCGTGCAGCGCCGGCGCGTCGTGAACCCAGAAGAACGCGTCCCAGGTTCCACCCTGCCTCTCGTTCGGGCTGATACGCTCGGGCTCGCGAACGAGCCGCAGCATGATGGACAAGCCATCGCGGCTGACGATGGCGAACTCGGGCGGGGTGCCGGCGATGTACTCGCGGCCGAAACCGAACGCGCGCTCGTAGTAGACAGCGGCCTGTTCGACGTCCGAGACCGGAAAATAGGGTGCGCTGCGAAGCAGCTGGCGCGAGGTCGCGGCTGGCATGGGGGGAGATTACCAGAAGCGGCGCGTATCCCGCGTCTGGTGGGACCACTGGCGGAGCGGCTGACGCCACCTGCGGTCTGGCAGGGCTGGGCCACGGGGAGCAGAGTCAGCTCCCAATCTCCAACTCCCAACTCCCAAAACAGTCACGTCCGTTCATTCCGGGTAGCTTGGGAGTTGGGAATTGGAAGTTGGGAATTGACACCGCTTGCTCTTTCGGCCACCTGCTACCTGCCAGGCCAGGGCAGCTGCCAGCCTGCCGAGAACGCCCGCCGCCCGTCGCGAAGGCCGTGCGCGACGTCGATCCGGAGCATGGGCGCATTGCCAGCCACGCGGACCCGGAGCCCGAAACCGATGTCGATCTGCGTTCGGGCGCCTGGCGTTTCTGTGAGCGGGTGCCACGCTCGAGCGACGTCGCCGAACAACGCGGCGCTCACGGATGCCGGCCCCTTCGTGACGAGCCTCCGCTGCAGGTCGACGCCGCCATGCGCAAGCGTCCGTCCGAAGATCCCTCCGTCGATGATCCCCGCGCTGAGCAGCGGGTGGGCCCGGGCGAGGGCGTCGCGCGCATGGCCGACATCGGCGCCGGGCCACACGTCGAAGGGTGCCCGGGCCGTAGCCGACTCGAGGCCGCCGCGCGCCGTCAGGAGCCAGGGATGTTCGACACCCGTCAGGGGCGTGGCGCGCCAGGCGAGACCGACTCCGGCAGTCCCGAATGCTGCCGCGCGTCCGAGAGAAGGCCACGTCGCACCGTGAACCCATGTCGCGAGCCGGTCTGCTGCGAAGCGGCGCTCCAGCGAGCCGGACAAGGCAACGTGAGCGGCCGAACCGTTCCATCTATCGAACGCCACGCCGACTCCAACGCGAGTGTTCTGCGCAACCCAGTCGGTGTAGGTCAAGGCCAGCCGCCTTCGATCCTCGCTGATGATGCTCTTGCCGGCCGCCCCTTCGACGGCGTAGGTCTGCCGCTCGAAGAATCCATCCAGACGCCACAAACCCGAACGCCCGAACGCGAGCGGTGTGAGGACCGACAGTCCAAGGCGCGGCCGCTGGTCCCACCACCGCCAGCCTATGATCGACCGGACGCCTTTGCCGCCCGGCATCGGGGCATCGATCAGCAACTCGCGATCGGTCAGCGCATGCACGCCGATTCCGGCAAGCTCGATGCGGTCCGGAATCCGGGGCCGCTCGACGATCGCAGAGTCAATCTCAGCCAGCCCTCCAGGGATGGGCCTGTAGCCGACGCGTGTGGAGGACGCGACGGGCAGGATCGCCAGCCGCCGGCGGGCACGCAGCAACCGTGCCGCGGTCAGCTCCGTTCGCGGCTGCAGGTCGAGGAGGCTTTCGACGATAGCGTGGTGCGTGCGTTCCAAACCATCGACCCGCACCAGATCGATCCTTGGTTCGCCGATCCGGTTCCACGCGTGCAGGGCACCATCGGCATCGTCCTGGATGAAGCGGCTCGACGCGAGCAGACGCCACGCATACGCATCGCCCGGAGCGGCTGCCGCCGCGCGAGCCGCGAGCCGCGCCGCTTCCTGCGGGCGCGCTTGCAGGAAGCGGAGTCCGGCCAGTTCGCGGGCCGCCAGCGCCGACGAGGGGCATGCCTCGATGGCCGTCGAGAGCGCCGCCTCTGCGGCCGGTTGGTCGCCGGCCTGCGCGAGGCGAACACCCTGCACGACGAGCGCGTCACACCCGTCCCCGGCCGCGACCGGCGAGCCAGCCTCTGAGGTCCGAAGGACACCGGCTCTCGGGACAGAGCCCTGGGAAGCCGCACCCGAATCCCGATCGGGCAGGACCAGCAGCGTCCAGAAATCAGTGGCCGCCCAAGCCGCCGCGAAGCTCGACTCTGCAAGCACCCTGAACGGTGCGCGGGCGGGATCGTGGAGGATCACGTGCCCATCCGGCCACGCGAGCAGCACGACGTAGTGATAACGTCCCGGCCGATCCTCGAGGAGGGCTATGAGCGGGCGGCCCTTCGCGAGATGTGACTTTACGTCGCTCTCTTCCGTGTGCAGCGCTTGCGCCATCCATCCGCGCCGGCGCAGTTCGGCTGCGAGGAGATCGGCGCGGATTCCGGAGTCCCCCGCGCCCAGCAGGAAGGCAAAGTCCTCCGACACGATGTCTCGCTCACCCCAGTACCGCAGCACCATTGCGGCGGCAGCGCCGCCACAGAGCTGCTCGCCCTGTGGAACATAGGGTACGTCGAGGAGCGACAGCGGCTGGCGCTGACTGCCAGCCGCGAGGTGCGGGGACGACAGGATGGCAGCGACGGTCAGCGCCGCGGCGGCCCTGTCCCAGCTCATGGCGCCCGGCGTCAGTTGACCGCGACGATGATGAGGATGAGGACGAGCAGAGCGATGATGATGGTGGTCGTCGAGATCGTCACGCTCGACCCGCCTGCCAGCGACTCCTCGACGGCCTGCGCCTGCTGGGCGATTCTCTGGAGCTCACTGCCCTCCAGCGTCCCGACGGCGGCCTCCGCCCGCTTGATGTCGAAGCCGGAACGAGCCGCGATCTCTCGCACCTGCTGGTGCTCGAGCAGCCGCCGGATCGTCCGGCGGTCGGCGTCGGAGCGCTGAACGTGGCTGGCAACCGCCCGGTCGAGCGTCGCCTGATCCACGATGACGGCCTGCTGGGCGCGCACTCCGCAAGGCAGCACCAGCGACGCCGAGAGAAACGCAACGAGGACGGTCCGTGCAGCGTTCATGACGATCTCCCAGAGCAGGGTTAACCGGCTCGCAACGAGGATTTCGTGCTCGTTGGAAGCGAACCGGGGTGTGGGGCGGGACCCCACGGTAATTGGAACGGGCGAGGGCCCGTCCTATGTAGCAGGGGACGTGCCGCGGCGACCTGCGGTAGAGGACGCCGATGCAGGCAACGCGGAAACGCCTGTGTCGGCGGAGCTTGAGTGGCGTGCTGCGTTCGAGCCGCGCCCGCACACCCAGCCGGGATTCGACCCGTCGATCACGAATTCGTGATTCGCCGGCGAACTTGCGTCAACGCCGCCGGCCGAAGCCGAAGAGGCGTCCCCAGAAGCCGCGCTTCTTCTGGCCGCCCTCGGCAGCTTCAGCCACGACGTTGCCACGAACGCCCTCATCGTTCTCGAGGCCGGGTGGCGGAGTGAGCCAGCGGGGAGCGGTGCCGCGGGTGGCGGCCTTCATGAAGCGTGTCCAGAGAGGAACAGCCAGGTCGGACGCGTACCCGTGCCCCCGTATGGTCCGGGGCTGGTCGTAGCCGACCCACACGCCGGTCACGAGCGCCGGCGTGAAGCCGATGAACCAGGCGTCGCGATACTCGTTCGTGGTGCCGGTCTTGCCCGCGGCCGGCAGCATGAACCCCAGACGCCTTGCCGCCGACGCGGTGCCGGCGTCCACGACGTCGGCCAGCATTCCCGCCATGCGATACGCCGTCTCCGCGGTGATCGCCCGGCGTGCGGGTTCGGCCGCTTCGAAGAGTACGGTCCCGTCGCGGTCGAGCACACGGCGCACGAGCACCGGCCGGCGGACGAGCCCGCCGCTGGCAAACGCCCCGAACGCCGCTGTGATGGCATCCAGCGTCACCTCGCCGGAGCCCAGAGCCAGCGACGGCACGCTCGGGAGGCCTTCGAATCCGAAGGCCCGTGCGGTCTGCAGCGTGGCCGGCAGCCCGATATCGTCGAGCAGCCGCACGGCCGCCCGGTTGCTGGATACCCGCAGCGCTTCGCGCAGCGTCAGAACCGGTTCGGATGAATGCACGTCGTCAGGCGTCCACGTGGCGTTGGCGAGCTGCAGCGGCTCATCCAGTCGATCGATTTCGTCGTCGGGCCGATAGCCTGCCTCGAGAGCGGCTGCATAGACGAAGGGCTTGAACGCCGATCCGGGCTGGCGGCGAGCCTGCATCGCCCTGTTATAGGGACTCTGTTCGAAGTCGCGGCCCCCCACCATCGCCCGCACGGCGCCCGTCCCGGGATCCAGAGCAACGAGCGCGGCCTGCAGGACATCGGTCGAATCCGCGCCGGCGTACGCCGCGCCGCCTCGCCCGGGTGTCCGTCTGGCCAGTGTGCGTTCGATCTCGCGGAGGCTCTGCCCCACTGCCGCGTCCGCGGCGCGCTGCTTCGCGAGGTCGATCGTGGTGTACACGCGCAGGCCGCCCTCGGATACCCGTTCCCATCCAAACTGCTGTACGAGCTGCCGCCGGACTTCCTCCTTGAAGTACAGGCCGTGCGGCTCGTGACGATGCAGGCCATCGCGCAGTTCGATCCGGGCGGCCCTGGCAGCTTCGTACTCCGCGGTCGCGATCGCGCCCGTGTCGAGCATGGCCTGCAGCACCACGTTGCGTCGTGCCTCCGCCTTTTCGAGGTTCACGGTTGGCGCATAGGCGGATGGCGCCTGCAGGAGCCCGGCAAGGAGCGCCGCCTCGGCCAGCGTCAGCTCCGATGCGCGCCTGCCGAAGAAGCCGCGCGCCGCGGCTTCGGCTCCGTAGAGCCCGTCGCCGAAGTACACCCTGTTCAGATACAGCTCGAGGATCTCCTGCTTCGTGTAGTGGCGTTCGAGCTCGATCGCGATCAGCAGCTCTTTCGCTTTGCGGCGGAGCGTCTTTTCGCGCCCGAGGCTCTGGCGCGCCAGCTGCTGCGTGATCGTGCTTCCGCCCTGAACCGCGCTCCCGGCGCGAAGTACGGCAACCGCCGAACCGAGGATGCGCCTTGGATCGAAACCTTCGTGCTCGAAGAACCGGCGGTCCTCGATCGCGACGACCGCGCGGATCAGATCCGGAGACAGATCTGACAGCGGGACCTCAATTCTGTGCTCCTTCGCGAGGGTGAACACCGGGCGGTCGCCGGCGTCGAAGAGGACCGTGGCCTGGGCCATCACGCGAAGCGCCCGGATGCCGACGCGATCGGGCACGCTCGTCGCCACGTCGTACGCGAACCAGGCGGCGTAACCGCCCGCCAACGCGCCGAGCAGCGCTACTGCTGCCCGGACACGCGGGGACATGGACCGGACGGCGCGCATCCAGCCCGATGCGAGCGCCGACAGAGCTGGAATTCTGGTCCCGGGCATCCTGATTGTGGGCGCAACTCGTATGCCAGGCCGGCCGGATCCTGTCTCGAGTGCGTGCTCCGCGCGGCAGTGGCGAATCCGCGCCTTCGCGGCAGGGTGCGCCTACGGCACAATTTTCGAACTGACGGTGCGCGCTGGCCGCATCGCGCCG
>DATIEW010000413.1:0-4480 GCA_035455585.1 Vicinamibacterales bacterium
CCCGTCATCGTGCGGCGTGAACGACTCGGACCACGTCTGCCCATCGTCCTTCGAGTACGCGAGGCGGACGTCGTAGGCGTAGGTGCCCGGCCCGCTCTTCTGGAGCCAGTGGGCTGCCAGCGTTCCGTCCGCCAACCGGACCACCGAAGGCACGTCCGCCCAGTTGACGAACCAGTTGTCGCCGGACGCGACTGTTTTCGCAGGGGACCAGCCGGATGCGGAGCGTTCGGCGAACTTCAGCGCGGAGCGCGTCCCGGCGCGCTCCACCCAGCTCAACAGCACGCCCTTGTCCGAGACGCTGAGCTGCGGCTGCGCGCTCCCGGGTCCGGCGGGAGAGGGAATCGGCTGGATTTCGAAGGGCCAGGCCGTTGGACTCTGGTGCGGAGCCGGCCTGTGAGCGCCGGCAAGCGCCGCGATCGCGACGACGGTGGCGAGAAGGGTTCGAACAGCCATGGCGACGAATGATATCGCACTTGACTAGCGTGGCTTGACATTCCCATGATGGGAATGTTGAGAATGGAGAAGCGAGAAGGAGAAGAACCGGGGCACATGGCAGCACTGGCGACACTGGACCTGGCGGAGGCGCGCCGGGCCGGCTTCTCCAACATTGGCGAAGCCGCGGCAGCCTCCGGCGTGTCGGCAAAGATGATCCGGCACTACGAGGCCCTGGGCCTCCTGAGGGAAGCGAGGCGCACTGCAGCCGGGTACCGGATCTACGACGCGATCGACGTGCATTCGCTGCGCTTCATCCGGCGCGCTCGGGACCTGGGGTTCACGGTCGCCGAAATCCGGCAGCTCCTCGGACTCTGGCAGAACCGGCGGCGGGCCAGCGCTGACGTGCGGCGGATCGCGCAGCGGCACATCGGCGACCTCGACCGGAAGATAGGCGAGCTTCGGGCAATGCGGCGGACACTGGAGCGCCTCGTCCGACTGTGCCACGGCGACTTGCGGCCCGAGTGCCCGATTCTCGATGACCTGGCGGGCGAGGCGGGCCAGTCATGACAACGACGCAGACCGTGCTTGATCCTGTGTGCGGCATGACGATCGATCCCGCGACAGCCGCAGGCACGCTCGAGTACCAAGGCGAGCAGTACTACTTCTGCCATCCGTCCTGCCGGGCCAGGTTCGAGGCGGATCCCGAGTCGTTCCTGCGGCAGCGCGTAGAGGAGGCGGCTCCGCCTGCGCCCGCGGGGACCGCGTACACCTGCCCGATGGACCCGGAGGTCCGGCAGGCGCAGCCGGGGTCCTGTCCGAAGTGTGGCATGGGTCTCGAGCCGGATCCCTCGACGATGCCCTCGACGCGCACCGAGTACACCTGCCCGATGCACCCGGAGATCGTGCGCGACGAGCCGGGGAGCTGCCCGATCTGCGGCATGGCGCTCGAGCCGCGCACCGTGGCGCTCGAAGAGGCCCCCAACCCCGAGCTGGTCGACATGACCCGGCGCCTGTGGATCGGTGCGCTGCTGGGGCTCCCGGTGTTCGTCCTTGCGATGGGCGACATGGTGCTCGGCATGGGCCTCGGCGGACGCGTGGACGTGCGCACCGCCAACTGGATCGGGCTCGCGTGCGCCACACCGGTCGTGCTGTGGGCGGGATGGCCGTTCTTCGAGCGGGGCTGGGCTTCGATCGTGAACCGCCACGCCAACATGTTCACGCTCATCGCGTTCGGCGTCGGCGCCGCCTACGTCTTCAGCGCCGCTGGCACGATCGCGCCCGGGCTCTTTCCGGCAGGATTCCGCACGCACGGCGTGGTGGAGCCCTACTTCGACACGGCGGTGGTGATCACGGTGCTCGTGCTGCTCGGCCAGGTGCTCGAGCTGCGCGCCCGCGGCCGGACGAGCGCCGCCATCCGGCACCTGCTCGGCCTGGCGCCCCGCACCGCGCGGGTGATTCGCGACGGCAGCGAACAGGACGTGCCGATTGCCGGCGTGCGGATCGGAGATCTGCTGCGGGTCAGGCCAGGCGAGAAGATACCTGTCGACGGCGTCGTCGTCGAGGGGCGCAGCGCCGTCGACGAATCGATGGTGACGGGGGAGCCGATTCCCGCGGAGAAGGAGCCGGGAAACCGCGTGACCGGCGCCACGATCAACGGTACCGGCGGCCTCGTCATGCGAGCGGAACGCGTGGGGAACGATACGCTGCTCGCGCAGATCGTACGAATGGTCAGTGAGGCGCAGCGTACTCGCGCGCCCATTCAGCGTCTGGCCGACGTGGTCGCCTCTTACTTCGTTCCGGCCGTCGTGGCCGTCGCGGCGATTTCATTCGTCGCCTGGTCGATCCTGGGACCCGAGCCGCGGCTCGCGATGGCGCTCCTCTCCGCAATTGCCGTGCTGATCATCGCGTGTCCCTGCGCGCTCGGGCTCGCGACGCCGATGGCGATCATGGTCGGCACCGGCCGCGGCGCGGCCGCGGGCGTGCTGATCAAGAACGCCGAGGCGCTCGAACGCCTGGAAAAGGTCGATACGCTGGTGTTCGACAAGACCGGCACGCTGACCGAGGGCCGGCCGCGCCTTACACAAGTGACCGCGCTGCCGCCGTTCACCGAGGCTGAGGTTCTCCGGCTCGCCGCCGCCCTCGAGCAGGCCAGCGAGCACCCGCTGGCGGCCGCCATCGTGGCGGGCGCGCGCGAACGTGATCTTCAGATCCCGGAGGTCACTGACTTCGCTTCGGCAACGGGCCGCGGGGTTGCCGGCTCGGCGGGGGGGCTGACCGTGCTGCTCGGCAACGCGACGATGCTGCGCGAGCATGGTATCGATGCGAGGCCGCTCGAGCGCGAGGCCGACGAGCGCCGGTCCGAAGGGCAGACGGTGGTGTTCGTGGCGATCGACGGCCGGCCGGCAGGAACCATCGGCGTCGCCGATCCGATCAAGCCGTCCACGCCCGAAGCGATCCGCATCCTTCGCGCGGAGGGCCTGCACCTCGTCATGCTGACGGGCGACAACGCCGTGACAGCGCAGGCCGTGGCATCGAAGCTCGGCATCGACGAGGTCGTGGCCGGCGTGCTGCCCGATCGCAAGCGCGCCGTGATCCAGCGCCTTCAGTCGGAAGGCCGCGTCGTAGCAATGGCCGGCGACGGCATCAACGACGCGCCCGCGCTGGCCGAAGCGTCCGTCGGCATCGCGATGGGGACGGGCACCGACGTCGCCATCGAGAGCGCCGGCGTCACCCTCGTCCAGGGCGACCTCCGCGCCATCGTCCGGGCCCGGCGGCTGAGCCGCGCGACGATGAGGAACATCCGGCAGAACCTGTTCCTGGCGTTCGTCTACAACGCCGTGGGCGTGCCGGTGGCGGCCGGCGTGCTGTATCCGTTCATCGGTCTGCTGATCAGCCCGATCTGGGCGAGCGCAGCGATGACGTTCAGCTCGGTGTCGGTCATCGGTAACGCGCTGCGGCTCCGCCGCGCAGAGCTGTGAGGCTGGCTCCTCGCTTCCAACAGGGACACGGTGTGTGTCCATCGCCGGGAGGCACCTCCGGAGCGGTGCCTTCGGGACCTCGAGGTCTCCGCCGCCACCGAAGCACATCGGACCGGTCTGGCGTATTTGCGGGGAATGGAGGATCTGCCATGCGTGCGTTGCTCAGCCTGACTTCGATACTGACGCTCGCGGCCGGCGCCGCGCTCCTCGGCGCGGACTGGCCGAGCTGGCGTGGACCGTCGCACAACGGTGTCAGTCCTGAAACCGGGCTTCCGGTCACCTGGGGCGCCAAGTGCCTGGATGAAGCCGTCGCGACGCCCGCCCCGCCGCCCGCCCCACTGGCCGCGCCCGCACCCGAGGCGCAGGGACAACCCGGGCAGCGCGGACGAGGAGGGCGCGGGGGGCGCGAAGGCCGGCCGATCACGCCCTTTACCTGCGCCAAGCTCGAGACCGAGAACGTCGCGTGGAAGGTCCCCCTACCGGCCTATAGCGGGTCGACTCCGATCATCTGGGGCGACACCATCTTCCTGAACGTCGCCACCGCCGCCAACACAGGCGAGCTCGAGCTGTGGGCGGTCGATCGCCGCACGCAGAAGGTCGCATGGAAGCGGCCCATGGCCGACACCAACCACATGGAGCGCAAGCAGAACATGTCGTCACCCTCGCCGGTGACGGATGGCAAACACGTCTGGGTCATGACCGGCGTCGGCGCGCTGAAGGCTTTCGACTTCGCAGGCAAGGAGCTCTGGTCTCGAAATATCCAGGCGGACTACGGCAAGTTCGGCCTGAACTGGGGCTACGCCTCGTCGCCGCTGCTCAAGGACAACGCGCTGTTCGTCCAGGTGCTGCACGGCATGAAGACGGATGACCCGTCGTACGTCCTGAAGATCGACGCGCTGACGGGCAAGACGATCTGGCGGGTCGAGCGGCTGACCGAGGCCTTGAACGAGTCGCCCGACTCCTACACGACGCCCGCGTGGTCCGACGCGAACGGCCGCCCGGAGCTCATCGTCACCGGCGGCGACGTCGTTTCGGGTCATGACCCGGCCACTGGCGCCGAGTACTGG
>DATIEW010000414.1:0-5881 GCA_035455585.1 Vicinamibacterales bacterium
AGACGTAGGAGAACCAGCCGACCGCCACCGAAACGGCGACCGATCCGAACGGCAGAAGCACGAGCAGCCAGCGCGGGCCTCTGCCTGCGACCAGCAGGACGACGTTGGTGATGAGCAGGACGAAGACGACGACCGCGGTAAAGACCCACCCCATGACACGGTCGAGCGGGATGATGCGGGGATCGAGATGCCGCACGGCGCCGTCGGCCAGCGTATCGCCGTCGTCCGGGGCGGATCCGCCGGCCCGCACCTGGTCGGGTGCGGGAACAGCGGCCGCCTCGACGTCCGGCTGCGACAGCGCCGAATCGGGCTGGGGCATGGCCCTATGGTCGCACATCAGATGGGCTCGCTGAGACGATGCCCGCCCAACTCCCAACCGCCAACTCCCAACCCCCCAGCACTCAGGTGGAAATTGGGAGTTGGAAATTGGGAGTTGGAAGTTGGGAGTTGGGAGGGGCCGGCAGTGAGTGCTATGCTCAGGGCACGGCGCCAACCGGAGGTCACCATGGATGTCGGCGCGCACCTTCGCGAGAGCCGCGAAGCCCGGGGGCTGTCGCTGGATTCGATCACGCAGCGGACCCGGGTACAGAGTCGAATCCTGGCTGCGATCGAGGTCAACGACCTGCGGTCGATCCCGCCCAAACCCTCCGGCCGCGCATTCGTCCGGGCTTACGCGCGGGAGGTCGGACTCGACCCGGAGGAGACGGTCCGGGCCTACTTCGCCCAGTTCGCCCCGCCGCCGGGGTTCGTCCCGCCGGAGCCGGTGGTTCCGCCCGAACCTGTATCCTCGCGCCACTGGGTCTGGGGGGCCGCCAGCGCCGCGGTACTGCTGGTGTTGACGCTCTACGTCGTGCGCGGGGACGAAACGACGAGCGCCGGCGCGCCAGACGAGGTTGTCGGCACATCGGGAACCGCCGCTCCCGCCTCCCTCCCGGCATCGTCTGCGGGCGTCAGCGAACCCCGGACGGCAGCCGAACCGGAGAGAGCCGCTCCGGCCGCCGCGCCGTCAGAGCTGACCGTGACGATCTCGGCGACCGGGCTGTGCTGGATCACAGCCACGGCCGACGGCGAGCGGGAAATGTACCGGCTGCTCGAATCGGGCGCGCGCGAGACTCTCCACGCGAAGCGCGAGTTGATGATCCTGGCAGGAAACGCCGGAGCGCTGGCGCTGACGATAAACGGCCGAGACCTGGGCGCGTTCGGCAAGCCTGGTCAGGTCCGTTCGATCCGCATCACGCCCGAGAATGCCGGTTCCGTGCGCTGATGCGATGGCCCATGGGCCATGGGCAATGGGGGATGGGAAGAAAGCAGGCAACCTGAAGGGGAGAAAGGCGACTCCCAAATCCCAAGCTCACATCGGTCTTCTCCGGAAGCATTGGGAGTTGGGAATTGGAAGTCGGGATATTGACAAGTCTTCGTGCGTCCTTCGTTCGCTCCGTTCCTTCGTGTTGCCCTCCGTTTCGCTCCGTCACCTCCGTTCCCTCTATTCCTGCCGCAGGATCGCAATCGGATCGACGCGGGTCGCGCGTCGCGCGGGAGCGGATACGGCAGCAAACGCGGCCAGCACGAGGCCGCCTGTCGCGACCGCATAGGTCGCGGGATCGCCGGGCCCCACCTCGAACAGCTCCGAAGCGATGAGCGGCGTGACGAGGCCCGAGGCTCCAAGTCCGAGCAGGAGACCGGCGAAGACCGGCGCAAGCGCCTGCCGGACGATCAGGCGGAACACGTCGGGTCCGCGGGCCCCGAATGCCATGCGCACGCCGATCTCGCGCGTGCGCTGCCCGACGGCATTCGACATCGTCCCGTAAAGACCGACGACCGCGAGCACGAGCGCCAAGGCCCCGAACGCTGCGGCTATGAGCGACATCGCCCGGCGGAGCGAGAGCGGCCGCTCGCGGAGCTTCGCGAACGTGGTGGCCTCGAGCGGCGCGAGTGACGGATCGAGGGCGGCGGTCTCCTGGCGCAGTGTCGCGACGAAGGCCTCCGCGGAGCCGTTCACCCGCACGTGGAGGGTGCCGGCCGGCGCGCCGCTCTCCTCGCTGCTGACGTACAGGTACGGACGCGGCGCCTCGTCGATTGAGTAGTACTTGATGTCCTTCGCGACGCCGATCACTTCCAGCGTCCTGGGCGTGGGGCCGGCCAACACGAGGGTCTGCCCCACCGCGTCCTTCGAGGGCCAGTAGCGCCGCGCCATGGTCTCGTTGACCACCGCCGTCACGCGCCCCGTGGGGCGATCCCGCTCGGTGAATCCACGACCGCGGACGATCGGTATCCCGATGGCCGGGAAGTAGTCGCGCCCGACGACCGAGACATCGATCGAAACGATCTGCTTGCCGTCGGGAGGCGTGTACCCTGGGATCAGGAAGCCGAGCCGTTCCTCCTCTCCGCCAAGCGGAACGACGTTGGCGCGCGAGAGCGCCACGACGTCCGGCCGGGCCCGCAACCGGGCTGCCAGCGTCTCGTAGAACGCCTCCGTGCGCGCCGCGTCGTACCCGTGGCGCTCCAGGTCGAGCCGCGCGAGGACCAGCGAGGAGTCGTCGAAGCCGACGTCGAACGTCCGCGCGTTGTGCATGCTGCGGGCGAGAAGCCCTGCGGCCACGAGCAGGCACAGGCACACACCGACCTGCATCGCGACGAGCAGCCGCGTGCTCCTGAAGGCTCTGCGGCTGCCGGCGAGCGCCAGCGCGGTCTCGCGCAGCGTGGCCTCGCCGCGCGAGGCGGCCCGCAGGGCGGGAAGAAGCCCGAAGGCCAGGCCGCTGCCGACGGCAAGCGCGGCAGCGAAGAGCAGCACCCGGCCGTCCAGCGCAGACAGCGTGGCCAGCTCGTGATCCACCGCTGACTCGAGGAGCCGGGACATCCCTGCGTGCATCCAGCGTGCAGCGAGCAGGCCGCCCAGCCCTCCCGCGAGCGCCAGACAGACGCTCTCGGTGAGCCACTGCCGCACGATACGGAAACGGCTTGCGCCGAGCGCGTGCCGAACCGCCGTCTCGTGCACGCGGGTCACCGCACGCGACTGGAGGACGCCCGCGATATTGGCGCAGGTGACGAGCAGCACCAGCACGCCGAGCGTCGTGGCGAGCACGAGTACCGGCGAAGCCGTGCGGCGCGTGCCTTCCGGCAGCCCCGACGCGGGAATGAGGTAGTAGCCGCGCCTGGCATCGCCAAAGGGATACTCGCGATCGAGCTCGCCGCTGATGCGTTCGAGATCCGCGGCAGCCTCCTGCCACGTTACGCCGGGGTTCAGCCGGACGGTCGTCCACAGCCAGCCCCAGCCGCGCCTGTCCAGATCGAGCGGCCGCGGCCGGACCTGCCTGTACATGGTGACCGGCGCCCAGAAGCGCGAGTTGAACGCGGTGTAACTGCCGGAGAAACCCTCCGGGGCCACGCCGATGACCTCGAAGGGATGGCCGTTGAGATGAATGACGCGGCCTACGGCGTCGCCCGCCCCGGCGAAGTGTTCGCGCCAGAAGCCGTGGCTGATGACAACGACCGGGTGCGCGCCCACGACCTCGTCGTCTGCGGGCTGCAGGAACCGTCCGAGCGCCGGACTGATCCCGTAGACCTGGAAGTAGGTGCCGCTCACCGCTTCGCCGTCGACAGCGAAATCGGCGCCGGAAGGTCCCAGGCTCACGGTCGTGTACTGGTGGGCCGCGATGCTGAAGGTACGGGCACGCTCCAGAATCGACCGGTAGTCGGCGTGCGAGAAGACATGCACGACATCGCCATCGCTCCTGGCCATCCGGAACATCCGGGAGAACTCTGGCACCGGCAGCGGCCGGCGAACCATCGGGTCGGCAAACCCGAACACGGCGACGTTGGCGCCGATCCCGACGGAGAGCAGCAGCACGATGACGAGGGTGCTCACGACGTGCCGCCGCATCATGCGCAGGGCGTACCGGACGTCGCCGGCAAGGGCGTCGAACTGCTCGCGCGGCGCCTGCCTGAGGAAGCCGAGGACGGTGCGACACCACAGAAGCGCAAGTCCTGCAGAGCCTCGCGCCCGGTAGGCGTCTTTCCGCTGGTCGCGGAAGTCCTCGACCATCTCGCCGCCGAAGTCGCCCCGGAAATCCGACGGGAACATGCGGAGCAGCAGCCGGTACAGCCTGTCGCCACGGGTCGTCGATCGTCGCGTCATGAGGTTGCCCCGCTTCCAGCAGGTTGCTCACGCAGCACGCGGCGTCAACTCCCAACGTCCAATTCCCAACTCCCACATGTGAGTACCTTGGGAGTCGGAAGTTGGAGATTGGGTGCTGAGTCGGCGCTCTCGAGCCCGCGGCCCTGCTCCGGAGTATGTCGCGACACGATACGTCGCATGGCGCCATATTGTCAAGTCCGGACATGCTTGACATACGTCGCGTGACGACATATCGTTCGGACCAGGATGCCGGAGCGGCGCGCGCACGACTACCTGCCAATGTCGGAGGCCATGTTCCACGTCCTCCTGTCGCTCGCTGACGGAGGCGCGCACGGCTACGGCATCATGAAGGGCGTCGCCGAACGGACGGACGGCAGGGTCCAGCTCAGTACAGGCACGCTGTACGGCATCGTCAAGCGGCTGCTGGCCGACGGGTTGATCCAGGAAGTGCGGCGGCGCGGCGCCGATCGGGGAGAGCGCCGGCGGCGCCAGTACCTCCTGACGCCGTTCGGCCGGGAGGTGGCGACGGCGGAGGCAGCCAGGCTGAAGGGGCTGGTCGCCGCGGCCCGCGCCGCCAGTCTGCTTCCGCGAAGAGTGTGACTCGTCTGGAAACTCCCAGGGCGCCCGACCGTCAGTGCGACGACGTCAGAGCGGCAGGTTTCATCAGCAGGTTCTCGACGAAGAACTCCATCATACGATCCTGGTTCACGCCCGTGTGGCCGCGATCCGGCCCGACCTGCACCTCGAAGCTCTTGCCCGCCTGCTGCAGCGCCGCGATGAGCTGCATCGAGTTCGACGGGTGGACGTTGTTGTCGGCCGTCCCGTAGTACAGCAGCAGCCGCCCCTTGAGATTCTTGGCGTAGTTCATTGCGCTCCCCGCCTCGTAGCCTTCCTTGTTCTCCTGCGGGATCCACATGTACCGCTCGGTGTAGATCGAATCGTAGTGGTACCACGCCGTGACCGGAGACGACGCGGCTGCGGCCGCGAACACGTCCGGATGGCGCAGTAGCAGCATCGCCGCCGAATAGCCGCCGTAGGACGTCCCGTACACGCCCACACGTGTCCGATCGATATACGGCCGCGACCAGAGCGCCTTCACGCCCTCGGCCATGTCGTCCATCTCCGCCTGGCCGAGCTTGAGGTAGAGGCTGTCGAGCTGGCGCTTGCCCATGCCGGGCACCGCCCGTGAATCGAGGTTGACGACGAGAAAGCCGTACTCCGTCAGCGGGCTGGGGGTGACGAACGTCTCCCGCGCCGTGTTGCTGCCGGATGCCGGCCCGCCATACACCGGAACGAGCACCGGGTACTTCTTCGCCGGATCGAAGTGCGACGGGAACTGGATGAGCCCGCGCAGGGTCGTCGCGCCGTCGGCGGCCGTGTAGGTGAACATCTCCGCCTTCTTCAACCCGAGGACATCGAATTTCGAGACGTCGCTCTTCGCGATCTCCGCCACCACCTTTCCGGCGGCGTCAACGAGACGGCTCGCCGGCGGCGTGTCGTGCGTCTGATACGTGTCGATGAAGAACCTGTTGTCGGGCGAGATCCCGCACGCCGCACCCGCACCTGCTCCACCTCGTCCACCGCCGCCAGGCGCGGCCACCATGCAGCCGCCGACGGTGTGGTTGAACGCCGGGTCGGTGAGCCGCACGTCGTTCCTGCCGTCGAGGCCGACGCGGTGCAGCTGGATCTTCATGTGATTGTCGCCGTCGCGGGCGGTGTAGAAGACGACGCCGGCGGCCTCGTCGA
>DATIEW010000415.1:0-25724 GCA_035455585.1 Vicinamibacterales bacterium
CCAACTCCCAACTCCCAAATAGAAGTTGTGAGTCTTGAGTTCCGAGTTGAGTTGGGAGTCGGCGTCTTGCTGCGGCGAGCGAGCGCAGCGATGCGAGCGTGCAAGGGGGTCCGGGGGACGAAGTCCCCCGGTGAGAGTTGATTTGACGCCGGAAGCCTAATACAATCAGGCGTTTATCCCGATATCATGACCGTGGATGTTTCGGTCGTCGTGCCGATGCGGAACGAGGCGGCCAACGTCGCCGAACTCTACCGCGAGCTGACGGCAACGCTCGAGGCGTTCGGCCGGGCGTATGAGATCGTCGCGATCGACGACGGCAGCACGGATGACACGTTCGAGCGGCTCGCGAGCCTGCAGGCACACGATTCGAGGCTGAGGGTGATCCGGTTCCGGCGCAACTTCGGCCAGACTGCCGCGTTCGCCGCCGGCTTCGCCCACGCGCGCGGCCGCTTCATCATCACGCTCGATGGCGATCTCCAGAATGACGCGGCGGACATCCCCGGCATGATCCAGCTCGCCGAGCAGCGCGACGCCGACATCGTCGCCGGCTGGAGGAAGGACCGGAAGGACGCGTTCTTCAGCCGCCGTCTTCCCTCGACGATCGCCAACTGGATCATCTCGCATGCGACCGGCGTCAGGCTGCACGACTACGGCTGCTCGCTGAAGGTCTTCCGCGCGGAGGTCGTCAAGCCGATGAAGCTCTACGGCGAGATGCACCGGTTCCTGCCGGCCATCGCCAGCGAGTTCGGCGTGCGGATCGTCGAGAAGCAGGTCAACCACCGGCCCCGCCGGCATGGCCAGTCGAACTACGGGATCTCGCGCACGCTCCGGGTGGTTCTCGATCTGCTGACGGTGAAGTTCCTGATCAGCTATTCGACGAGGCCGCTGCAGATCTTCGGGATGATCGGGCTCCCGATGTTGGTGGCGGGCGTGGCGATCACCGCGTGGCTCGGGTACGTCAGGCTAATCGGCTACCAGGCGATCGGCGATCGGCCGCTGCTGCTGCTGGGCATCCTGCTGACCTTCAGCGGCATCCAGCTCATCACGCTCGGCCTGCTGGCCGAGATGCTCTCGCGCACCTACCACGAGTCGCAGAACAAGCCGACCTACATCATCCGCGAGATCCGCGAAACGCCGCTGCCGCTGCCCTACGACTTGCCCGCCGACCGCCCTGTACTACTGGGGCAGCATCACGACTGAGGCGACGGCCTCTGACGGCGTCGACGTGATTTCCGCTCCTGGTGAGTCTCCCTCGAGGCGATGGGTGCGGTAGCCCAGCTCGCGCACGTCGAGCAGGAACTGGTCGACGCTGCGTCCTGACACGCGTGCCAGCTGCTCGGCATGCAGCTCCGACAGAATCACCGGCCGGTCCGCTGCGATGAGGTGCCTGGCGCCTTCGAGCACGAGGGCTTCGGCCCCTTCGGCGTCCATCTTGATGAACGCCACCGGGCGCCGGAGCTCCTGGCTGTCGAGCGCCACGATCGGCACGCGGCGGGTGGCGTGCCCCCGTGGCGCGTTCGTCCCGGTGACCACGAACGCCCCGCCCGAGTTCAGCGTCTCGGTCGCGAACGCCAGATCGATCGTTCCGTCGTACCCGCCGACGGCGGCGCGCTCGTACTGCACACGGCCTTCGAAGCCGTTCTCGCGGATCGAGCGCACGAGCAGGTCGGCGTTTTCGTCCATCGGCTCGTAGGCGCGGACGGAGCCGCGGGGACCGACCAGCGCCGCCATGTGGATCGTGAAGAAGCCGATGTGCGCGCCCACATCGAGGACGTGCTGTTCCGGACGGATCGTCCGGCGGAGGAATGCAAGCTCGCCAGGCTCGAAGCGCCCGCGGAGGATGTTGAGGCTTATCGCGTGGTCCGACAGGTCGATGAACAGGCGGCAGCCGCCCTCGAGCTCCTTGATCACGATGTTCCGTGCGTTGGTGTGCGCGTAGTCGCGGTTCTTCTCCAGGAACTCCTGTGACGTCATGATGTCGGCCCGCAGCTCGCGCGTCGTCTGGTACCCGCGCTGCTTGGGAAGGATGACGGATTCGCTCTCGGGGTCGCGATCGAGGAGGATCCTGTAAGCCCACACGACGTGCTCGCGAGTCAGTCCCTGGTCGCTCATGCTGGTCTCTTCCTGCTTCCTTCGTTATCCCCGTATCCCTTTTGCCTTGTCCCTTATCCGAGCAGCGCACGTTGACGGTCGTCGGCAGGACACAGTATTCTAGGAGCTTCCCAACCGGCAGAACACCCTGCGCTACGTGCTGAACTCATCATCGCGCGAAGGGGTCGTGGACCCCGACGTGTGCGGCCTTCCGGGCACGCGCGCGGTTGCGCCGTTTCCGCCCGGGCACCGGCGGTCGGGGTTCATTCGCGGCGTCCTGATCGTACTGGTGGCAAGCGGAGCGGCCTGCAGCGGAAGCCGCCCGCCGACCCCCACGCCGACGCTGTTCATCACCTGCCCCGCCAGCACCGGCGGAGAGTCGCTCGACGGCCAGCCGATCGCCATCGAGTACCCGCCGGCTACCGCGCTGGGAGGCGTGCCGCCGGTGTCGGTCGCCTGCACGCCCGCGTCCGCGTCGCGGTTTCCCGTGGGAACGACCGCGGTGCTCTGCGAGGCTCGCGACGCGGCAGGAGCCATCCAGACGTGCTCGTTCGCCGTGGAGATTCGCCGGGTGCCGCAGCTGTCGGTGACGCGCTTCGTCGCCTTCGGCGACAGCCTCACCGAAGGCACAGTGGCACTCCTTCCGACCTTCCTGGTGGTGTCGGGTCCTCAGTCGTACCCCTTCAAACTGAAGAACCTGCTCTCGGAGCGCTACAGAACGCAGACCTTCGACATGATCAATGAGGGCGAGCCCGGCGAGCAGGCCGTCGAAGGAGTGCAACGGCTCGGCAGCGTGCTCCGCGCGCACCGCCCGGAAGTCCTGCTCCTCATGCAGGGCAGCAACGATCTCTTCTTCTTCTTCGAAGCCGCCGAGGCTCGCGCCATTCCGGCTCTCGACCGCATGGTGTCGGAGGCGCAGAGCCAGGGCGTGCAGGTGCTGCTGGCCACGATTCCGCCGCAGCGAACCGGCGGCCAGCGCGATCGCGTCGCCGCGCTCATCCCCAGCTTCAACGACGAGATCCGCGCGCTGGCCGCGCGCCGCAACGCCGTGCTGGTGGACGTCTACCAGGCGATCGCCGCCGACATGTCCCTCATCGGCGCCGACGATCTGCACCTGACCGGGCGCGGCTACGACGTGGTCGCCGAGACGTTCTTCACCGCCATCCGCTCGAGGTTCGAAGTGACGTCGCAGGCCGTGTTGTCGAGCTGGCGCTAGAACAATGGGCCATGGGCCATGGGCCATAGCTCTCACCCCTTGCCCCTTGCCCCTTGCCCATCGCCCCTTGCCCATCGCCCATCGTCACCGCGGACGCCAGAGCAGCGCACCCAGCACGCCGAGGCTGATGGCCTCTCCCAGGAGCGTGGCGGCGGCGGCGCCGTGCATGCCGTAAGGCGGGATCAGTAGCAGGTTCAGCGCGAGGTTGGCCGCACACCCGACGACGGCGGTCGCCAGCAGCCGCCGCTCCGCATTCATCGAGATCGCGACCGCATGCAGCACGGCGAGGGGGAAGACGACGGCCGCTCCGGCAATCAGGATCTGAAAGACTCGGACGGACGCGTCGTACTCGAGGCCGAACAGTGCGCGGGTCACCGGACCGGCGACCAGGATGCCGGCCGCGGAGGCCGGCAGCGCGAGTGCCGCGGCCGCCACCAGTCCCCGCTTCGCCAGACGCGCGTGCGCGAGCCGGTCGGAGACGTACTCGCGCGCGAGGCGCGGCGTGAGAACGACGCCGATGATCGACGGGATGTGGGAGGCGCCCTCGTACAGGCGGTAGGCGGCGTTGTACAGGCCGGTCTCGGCGTCCCCGCGCATCAGCCCCAGCATGACCGTGTCGATGTAGTTGTAGAGCTGCAGCACGATAAGGAACGCGCCGAACGGCACGGCCTGGAGCTGCAGGTCGCGCCAGAACCCCAGATCGGCGCCGAAGCCGACGCGCCCGAGCTGTCCGGTGGCCAGGATCCACGCGGCGGCGAGCGCGGCGGCGCGGGCCACGACGAAAGCGATCGCGAGCCCCATGACGCCGTAGCCGGCGAGGAGCGCCGCCATGCCGATGACCAGCAGCAGCCCGCGGTCGGCGACGAGCACCGCCGTCTCGAGATCGAATCGATCGATGCCGTAAAAGACGCTGCGGACGCTGGTCATGTAGGACCTGAAGACGGCCGCGCACCCGAGCGCAACGGTTGCGACGCGGACGTCCCATTCGGGTCTCAGGAGCGCCACGGTCGCCGCGAGGAGGAAGACGGTGGCGGCTCCGAGCAGCAGCTTGAGGCCGAAGGTGTTCGCGAGGTAGCTGGCCGCCAGCCGGCGGTCGCGGGCCACGGCCCTCGTCGTCACGTCCTTGAGGCCGAAGTCCGTCAGCGTCTCGAAGATGACCGCCAGTGCCAGCGCGAAGGAGAATCGGCCGTAGGCGTCGTCGCCGAGCCAGCGTCCGGCGAAGATGAGGAGCGCGAGCAGCAGAACGCCGCTGCCCGCCGAGAGGGTCGCGAAGGCGGCGTTTCGCCCGGTGTTCGCACGCGCCGGCGCAGGCGGCGGTCCGGGCGCGGATGGACGCTGCGCGCGAGTCTCCGTCACCGCGCCGTCAGGAACCACCGCCGGCCGCGCCCCGGCAGGCAGCAGATGAAGCGCTCGTGCAGCCGCATGAGCGCGTGTGGGTCGTCGCCCGTGGCGACAACACGCCGGCCGCCCAGGCGGTCCGCGAACGCCAGGTCGCAGCCAGTCGTCCGGAGCGCCGCGCGCGTCTCGGCTCCCGCGATTCCCCACGGCATGCACACCCGTGTCACCGACGTCCGAAGGCGGTTCTCCAGCGTCGCGCGCGCCCGATCGAGTTCCTCGACGATGGCGCGGCCCCGCGCGGCCCTCGTCTCCCAGCGGCTGCTTCCGGCGCCGGCGATCCTATCCAGCTCGGTCCGCCACCCCGGCCGCTGGAAGAACGCCGCGCCCCCGCGCGCAGACACGTGCTCGACGCACCGCGCGCGGACCGCCTCATCGTCGTAGAACCTCAGCCCGTCGGACATGCGCGACCGCTCGAGATGGATCGGCGCGCCAAGCTCGGCCGGCGTGAGCCACCGGAGCCCGTCGCCCGACGCGAGGGGCCGGTTGAGCAGGGGCCGTCCGGCAAACTCCGGCTTCACATAGTCCACGACTGCCTCGCCGGCGAACATCGAGGAGTGCGACCAGGTGTGGGACTGGACGTCGATCACGCCAGAATCCTGCATCGCTTTCAGTTCGGGCCACGTCGCAAAGGGGATGTCCGAGCGGTCGGCGCGTGCCGCCGCCGGATCTTCCTCGATGGTCGGGCGCACGGCTTCCGCGTCCGCGACGCGGGCGGGGATCGCGAACGCGATGGCGGTCATGCCGTGTCGTCGGAGCAGCGGGACGGCCACGGTCCAGAGCGTCGCCCAGCAGTCGTCGAAGCAGAGGGCCACCGTACGGCTGCCCGGGTGCACGCCGTCGACGACGAAGCGCCGGATCGCGTCGGTCGTGACCGTGCGGTAGCCGCCGTCCGCCAGGTAATCGAGCCGCCGCTGGAGCACCTCGGGGTCGGACTCGTGCAGATGAAAGACTGGTAGTACACGCCCCACTGGACCGCAGAACACGAAGGCCGGGTACCGGAACGTCGCCACGTCCAGCACCCCGCGCATCCTGCCGCCGCGTTCGGCGAATGGTGGTCCGGCCATCCCCGTCAGACCATCTGGCGCCCGCCGGTCACGTCGTGGCGCCCGCCACCCTGGTTGTGCGCTCGCGAAGCACCCGCGCGGGGACGCCGGCGACGATCGTCAGCGGCGGAACGTCGCCGGTCACCACGGAGCCGGTGCCGACGATCGCGCCGTCGCCGATCGCGATGCCGTCCAGAATCTTCGCGCCGGCGCCCAGCCATGCACCGGATCCGACGCGGATGCCGCGCGACGAGCGTGCCTGCGCGAGCACCGGCCGCGACGGATCGTCGAACTCGTGCCCGCCGCCAATCAGGTACACATAGGCGGCGACGAGCGCATCGTCGCCGAGCACGACCGAGCTGGCCGAGAAGATCTCGCAGTTGAAGCCGATGTTCACGCGATCTCCCAGCTCGATGTCGCCGTTCTTGCAGCTCAGGATCGTGTTGCGTCCGATGAAGACGCCGCTGCCGATGCGGATGCCGGTGTTGGTGGTGCCCTTCGCGTCGAGCACGCAGAAATCGTCGACGACGACGTTATCGCCGATCTCGACCTTGTGCGGGTGCCGGAGGACGATGTGGCTGCCGAAGGTCACGTTGCGGCCGCAGCGGCCCAGGAGCCGGGGATAGAGGCGGGACCGGAGCAGCAGGCCGAGCGCCCCGGCGCGGTTCGCGGCGAGCGAGACGATGGCCTCGTGCTTCAGCAGCGCTCCGAGACCCCGCCGTCCGACGACCAGGTCGGAGTACTTCTCGAGCCGCGACCGGCCGTCCGAGAAGAGCTCCTTCTGGATCTCGACCGTTTCCCGCTGCATTGGATTGCGGGATTGTACAACTCCCAACTTCCAACTCCAACGTATGCGTTTGGCGTGTCAAGGCGCCGATGTCCGCCCGCGGCGCCGCGGCCGGACGCGCGGAAAAATGCACCGCCGGCGCGTGCCTCACGGTGGCCGCTCCGGCTCGGGTGATCCGCAGGCCGGCGCCCAATCAGTTGGGCGCACTGCTGGACCGGGCGTCAGTGGCGAATCGGCGCCTGCGCGGATCGGAGCGCCAGCGGTGCATTTTTCGAACTGACGATACGCGCTGGCCGCTTTGCGCCGCCGGCCGACATGCTCCGGCGCGTACGTGACCCGCTAAACGCATCTCTCCCAACTCGCAAAGCCTGAGGCAACTCGGGAGTTGGGAGTTGGACGTTGGGAGTTGGAGATTCTACCGCCGTGCGGCGTAGACGACGGCGCCGGAGAGCGAGAAGGTGAGGATGGTCGCCGTGCCGAGCAGCGAGAGCAGGAGCGCGGATTCGAGCGGAAGCCGCAGCAGCAGGAAGTAGTACGAGAACGTTGCCTCGCGAACGCCGAAGCCGTTGACGGAGATGGGCAGCATCTGGACGACGAAGGACATCGGCACGAGCACGGCCAGGTGCCGCAGGCCGATCGGGATGCCGACGCTGTGCGCGACGGCGGCGTAGAAGGCCACGAGCATCAGCTGCACGACCACCGCGCCGCCGAAGCATTCGACGAGCGCCCTGGGCCGCTCGCGGAACTGCGCGAAGGCGTTCGTCAGCCGCAGCAGGCGCTCCTCGACCCACTCGTAGTGAAGGCGCCGCATCGGCCGCAGGATGCGGGCGGGCGTGCCCGGGGATGCGACCGCCACGAGCAGCGCTACCGCCGAGGTGCCGAAGCCGACCCAGAGCATCGGCGGCCACACCAGAACGGTGTCGATCCCGCCGGCCAACTGCGCCGCCGACGCGCCGAGCGCCGCCACGAAGAGCAGCCCGATCAGGCCGATGGCGCGGTCGACGAAGACGACCGTGGTCGCCAGCGTCTTCGAGCCCGCAGCGCCCGCCGTGTCCCTGATCCGCACGACGTCGCCGCCGATGTTGCTCGGCAGGAAGTTGTTGAAGAAGGTGGCGACGAGATACGACCCGACCAGATTCCGTCCGGTGAATTCGAGGTTCTGGGCGGCCAGCAGGCGGTTCCAGCGCCATGCGCTGACCAGGATCATCGCCAGGTAGACCAGCAGCGCGACGCCGAGCCAGCTGCCGGAGGCCTGGCGCATCCCGGACCAGAGCCGGCCCGCGTCAACCGATCGGAAGAGCCAGACGAGCAGGGCGACGCTGATGGCAGTCTTGATGGCCATCGAGAGCGCGCGGCGCGCCGTCCCGGACGTGCCGTTCGGGTCAGATGTCGTCATCAGCTCGGGGCAGGTCGTCAACTTAGCACGGACGGAGGGGAGGGTGGAAGGGCACGGGGAGGACGAAGGGCGCTCAAGCTACGGACTCCGCGGCCCAGCGAGTGTTCGGAACAGCCGGGCATAGCTGTCGGCAACGACGTTCTTGTCGAACGATCGCACAGCCGTGTCGCGCCCGCGCGCGCCGAGCGTTTGGCGCAACTCAGGATCCTGCAGCAGACGATTCACCTCGCGGGCGAGTTCGGACGGCGACCCGGGCGCGCAGAGAAGCGCGTTGTCCTCGTGCGCCAGGAAGCCGGCCAGGCCGCCGGTCCGGGTGGCGACGACCGGCAGTCCCGAAGCGAGCGCCTCGATGGCCGAGATGCCGAAAGCCTCGTAGTGCGACGGCTGCACGAAGACATCCGCGGCCTTCAGGAGCGGAGCGGGATCGGAGGCCGGGCCGGCGAACAGCACGCGCCCACCGAGGCCCCTGCGCTCGACGAACGACCGGGCCTCGGGCCCCGCGTCGAGCGGATGTCCTGGCATGTCGGGGCCGACGACGACGAGCATCGCTTCATCGACGTGGGTCCACGCTTCCAGCAGATCGAGGATGCCTTTCTCGACGCTGAGACGGCCGAGGAACAGGCAAAGCAGGCCATCGGCCGGCCAGCCGCGGGACGCGCGTTCGCGATCGCGCTCTTCCGGCGATGCAGGCCTGAAGCGATCGACGTCGACGCCGTGCGGGATTCTCGCGAGACGAGACGCCTGCACGCCGCACGACAGCGCTTCGTCCTCGATCTCCCGCGAGATGCAGTTGTACATCGTGGCCGACGCGTACGCGCGCCTGAGCGGACGTTTGAGCTGACGCGCGACCCAGCCGTCCGAAGAGATGCCCGCCCGGGCCAGGTCCGTGTCCCAGCTGCTGCACGACAGCGCGCCCGGCGTTTCTGCCTGCAGGACGACCGGACGGCGGAGCATCCGGCCCGCCGCGAGCGCCGCCAGACCGATGCCGCGGAAGTCGGGGCAGAAGATGACGTCCGGGCGCGGCCGCATCCGGAAAAGCGCCCGCAGCGCGAACGGCACCAGGAACCACTTCGCGAACCGCGTACGGCCCCCGCGCGGCCCGACACGATTCATCGTCACGCCTTCGAGCATCTCGGGCTGCTCGATCGTCGCCTCGAGGCGCCTGGTGACGACGACCACGTCGAATCCACGTCGCTGCAGCTCCGCGGCGACCTGCCGCGTGTGGCTCTCCACGCCTCCGATGATCGGATGGTAGTAGGTCGTCAGCAGCGCGACGCGGATCGGGCGCCCGGGCTTAGTGATCACAGGCATGATTACGGCGGCATTCGGCCGCCGATGCATCCCGCCCCGCTGCGTTGCTCGTCGGTCAAATACTCCCGGTATTCTCCCTCCTCGCGCCTTGCGAGGCGGGCGCCTCGGCGCCCTCGATGCGTCGCCATAATCATGCCTGGGGCCACTCAGCGGCCATGGCCATCAACGCGCCTGATCTCGAAAGCCCGATACTGGCCCTCCGAAACCACGGGCTCCAGCCGAAGCTCGTTGGACGACCAGATCCAGCTCGGCGTGAGGTGATCCAGCAGGCGCGCGCGCCGCGCCGGATCGTCGAGATACCTCAGACCCGCGAGCCGCAAACGACGGTCGATCGCGCGGACCGTGGGGCTGTAGTCCCACCCGACGTACCACCACGGCTGCGGCAGCCTCTCGAGGTCGTCGAGATCGCCGGCGTAGGGATACGGACCCATCCAGCGCCGGAACTCGGGGCTCGCGAACACCTGACCCGTGCCGTACGTTTCGGTCATGCCGAGCGCGATGCGCTCGGACGGGAACGCGAACGACAGGTAGCAGAAATCGCTCAGCCACGGCGTGACGAACGTCCCCGACGGCCGTGCCGAACCGAGATCGGCAACGAGCGCGGCGTACCGGTCTTCGCGGATCTCGTAGAGCATGATGGGCGCGAACACCACACGGTTGATCGCCACCGCCAGCAGGAACGCGCCGATCCACACCAAGTGCCGGCGGTCCGGCCTGACAGGATGCTCGAAAACGCATCCTGAATGGCAAATGGGCAATGGCAAATGGGCAAACGCGCCTGTCTTGCCATGGCCCATTGCCCATTTCCCATCAGGCCCTTTCTTCAGCGGCGTCCCGAAGGCCCCTGCCACACGATCCAGGCCGGTCGACACCAGGATGGCGAGCGGCAGCGTGGCCGTATAGAAGTACCGGGGCTCGAGATACCGCGAGGTCAGCAGCATCGGCAGAAATGCGACCGCGACCCATACAAGCGCGGCGCGCGTGGACGGCTGGAGCGGCGGGCGCAGCGCGAGCGCTCCCGGCAGCGCGAACATCTGCACGGTCATCGCCAGACCATAGCCGACGACGAGCGGATCGGGCTGCCGGCTGGTCACGCTCTCCACCAGTCCGGCGAACCGCTCGGCGGGCCAGCCCAGCACGGGCAGAACGACAGCGGCGGCCAGCGCCGCCTGCAGCGCAGCGACCAGGAGGACGTCCTGGAGCAGCCGGCGGAACGTGACGTGCGGCGGACGCCAGACCGCGAGCGCGGTAACGAGCCCGGCAAAGAACCAGATCGCCGTGAACCGGGTGAGGACGGCACAGGCCAATGCGGCCCCCGCCAGGACGTGATGCCACCAGCGCCCTGAACCGTGAGCCCGCAGTCCGACGACGAGCTGCCAGCCACCGAGCGTCGCCATGAGCAGCGCCGGCGCCTCCGAGAGCACCTTGAACCCGAGATAGACGGGCACCGGCAGGAAGAGCGCGACGATGGCGATCCTCCCGCCCGCCGACGCGCCGGCGAGTTCGCGGGCGAGCAGCCACATGGAGATGCCGAGCGCCAGCACGATCGCACAGAAGGAGACGCGCAGCCATGCGAGCGCGCTCCCGCCCGGCCCGCTCATCGCGACGAGCGCGTCGAGCAGGACGACGAACCCGAGCTTGCCGGAGAAGAACCCGTGCGGGAACAGCCCGTCGGCGAGCGCGGCTTCCATCGCGATCAGATCGGGCACGGCGTGCTGCCAGACCGAGTAGAGGTAGAAGTACTCGTCCCAGTAGTGCAGCCGGCTGTAGCTGACGGCACAGAAGAGGATCGCGACGGCTGCCAGCGTGCGGCCTCGGAGACCGGCTGGAGTCTCCGGCGCGATCGCCATCATCGGGGCAGCACCGTGCGGACGAGCAGGCGCCAGTAGGCCGTCAGGAGGCGCTCGTAGAGCGTTTTCGCGCGCCGGAGCAGCGGTGATCCCGCCAGATCCTCGCGCATGACCATCGGATCGCTGCGCAGCACCGCTGCATCGTGCTGGGCGCGGATGCGGCGCACCCGCGCGCGGTCGGCCGGCAGCGCCGGGAGCATCGCGATCAGGCCGGCGACCGCCTTCAGGTACGTCCAGCCGTGTCCCTTGAGCACGAGCAGGACGGCCTGGAGCGTCTCGTGAACGAGGAGCGTGGGCGCGAGGAAGACGAGCGTGCGCACCTCGTAGTTCTTCAGCATGAAGTGCCAGCGGTTGCGGATCTGATAGTAGAACAGCCACGTCCCCCGGGGATGGCTGCGGTGGAGCACGCGCGCCTGGGGAAGTTCCCGGATCTGGTAGCCGGCCAGCACCGCGCGGTGCGTGAAGTCGCCATCCTCCTTGCCGATGAAGTAGCGCTCGTCGAACAGCCCGTACTCGAGCGCGCGCTGCCGGTGGATCAGCAGCCCGCACGTGGAGGCGACGCCGATGTTCAGCGGTTCGTGGCCGCGCTCGGCCAGCGGCCGATCGAGCCAGGGGTTCACGGCCTCGCAGATGAAGTGCAGCCCCGTGCCGGCGTACTGGATGACGTCGGGCCGGTCGGCATGGACCACGACCGGGCTGCCGATCGCAATTCTCGGGTCCGCGTCCATGGCGGCCTTCAACACTTGCACTGTGCCTGGCTCGACCATCACGTCCGCGTCCATCAGGAACACGAACGGCTGGCGCGACTGGAGAATCCCCTGGTTCCGTCCCGGGCTGGGGCCGAGGTTCTCGTTCAGCCGGATCTGGCGGATCTCCGGCCACGTCGCGCGCACGCACTCGGCGGTCCCGTCCGTGCTGGCGACATCGACGATGGTGACCTGGGAGGGCGGGCAGTGGGCGCGCCAGAGCGAGTCGAGCGTTGCCGGTACCGTGCCGCGGGCGTTGTGGGCGACGATGGCAACGTCAACGTCCGGGGGAAAGACAAGGGACATTGACCTTCTCCCTTGTCCCTTCTCCCTTTTCGAGGCGCCCGCTAGGGCCAGGTGACGAGCGTGATGGGCGTCCGTTCGTTGACGCTCCGCACCGGAATCCGGTTGGAGGAAGGCGTCGTGATGAGCAGGCCGACCGTCTCGCCGGACCGGGGTCCGTGCCACGAGGCGTCGAGCGGCGGCACGCGAATCTGGTCACGGCCGAACTCGCTCGGATCCACGCTCTTGCAGATGCGCCCTCCGCCCAGCCAGTCGTACCCGCCCCCGTACCACTGGCCGTCGACGTTGATGACGATCAGGATGTTGGCCTCGATGTTCGGCGGGTTGTCGTCGATCGACACGAGCGGCCACTGTCCCGCCTTCGAGTGATCGATGCAGACCGTGTCGCCGTTGATGCTGATGCTGTGGACCTCTGACGTCACGGCCCAGTCGCTGACGTTGGTCGTCGCGGGGGAGAGCCAGATGACCTGGCTGGCGTCGATGTGATCGTCCAGCGGTCCGAGGCCTCGTATCTCGAGGCGGGTGGTCGCCTGGGTTTCGAACGGCCCCTCACGCAGGGTGACCGTGAAGTCGAAATCGCCTTCGTCGCGCCACCTGTGGGTCACCGTCGCTTCCCCTGTCACCTGCCCCAGATCGAGCGTTTCACCATCGCCGAAGGACAGGCTCAGCTGGCCCGTCGCCTCCTGTCCGGCGGTGCGGAAGCGCATGACGACCGTGATCAGCTCGTTCCGGCGCGGCGCCGGATTGCTGAAGATCAGCTCGATCGTCGTCTGCCGCCGGAGGGCGAGGATCGCCTCACGCTCCTGGACCTTGGCCCTCACCGTGGCCGGCTCGCTGGTCGTCAGCTGCACCCGAGCGATCCCCTCGGCGTCGGTGCCGGCGTTGACCGCGGACAGGGACCCTGCCGAGGTCGTGAAGCTGACCTGCACGCCGGAAACCGGCGCCCCGCCGGAGGTGAGCACGGTGGCCTTGATCGTGACGCTGCCGTCGGGCGGGAGACCCGCCGGATCGGAGCTGAGCGCCAGTTCGGCGACGGTCGGCGTGTTGGGCGAGACGCACGAGCTGAGGGTGAAGGTCGCCGCGAGGGCGACGAGCAGGTGCACGGAGTACGAGCAGACCGATCGAATCATGAGGTGGTTTCTTTCTCTTGTGTAGGTTGCCTTCGAGACTTGCTCCGTTACGCTCGCGGCGCGATGCTGCTGCCGCGCAATCAGCTGAGGCGCCGAACGCGGGGCCGATGATCCTCCGGCAACCGCGCCGACGGTCATGGGTGACGCGTCGGCCAGACGCTGGCCGCGATGGGAATCTCCTCGACCACGCAGGAAGGCTTGGAGCGCAGCAATCCTACCTCAGCGGGCGCCGCGTCTTCAACCTCATCCGCGTGCACGTCACGGCCAGCGAATGAGCACGATGTTCGAACGCTCGTTCACGCTCCGCACCGGGATCCGATCGGACGAGGGCGTGCTCACGAGCAGTCCGATGAGGTCCCCCGACCGCGGCCCCGGCCAGGAGGCGTCGAGCGGGTGTACGCGGATCTGGTCGCGCCCGTACTCCACCGCCGGCATGTGCTTGCACGTGCGCCCCTGTCCGAACCAGTCGAACCCGGCGCCGTACCACTGCCCGCCGATGTTGACGACGATCATCGGGTTGCCCTCGATGTTCGGCGGGTTCCCGTCGATCGACACGAGCGGCCACTGGCCGGCCTTCGTATGGTTGATGCAGATATCGTCGCCTCTGATGTCGACGCTCGTCACGGTGGAGGTGATCCGCCAGTCGCTGACGTCGGTCGACGCCGGAGAGAGCCAGCGGATCGACTTGGGATCGATCTGGTCGCCCGACGTGACGCCCGTCGGCGGTCCCGGAACCGGACCGGGGCCTCCGCCGGCGCGTACATCCATCCGGATCGTCGAGCGGACCTCCTGGCCTCCAGGCTCGAAGAATCGCGCCGTGACGTTGAAGCCGCCGTCACGGTTGTAGGCATGCGAGGTCGTCGCCGTTCCGGCGATCTGTCCCAGGTCCGCCGACTGGCCGTCGCCGAACTCCACCCGCAGCCCGCCGACGACCGGCTGTCCCCCGGCCATTGCCGTCACGTTGAAGACCACGCTCTGCCCGATGTCGGCCGTCGGGGTCGATGGCGTGATGATCAGATCGACGGGCGACCGGAGCCTGATGGCTATCTCGTCCGATCGGAAGTTCAGGGCCTGCGCCCGGACGGTAGCCGGGGTGTTGGTCTTCAGGCTCGCCCTGGCCACGCCGTCGCCATCGGTCAGAACCGGATCGCTGGGCGTGATACTCCCCGCGGATGTCTCGAACCGTACCGGGACGCCGACAACCCCTACGCCTGTAGGTGAGATCGCGAGCGCGGCGAGGGCGGCCTCGCCTCCCGAGGGCGGCAGCGTCAGCGGCTCGGCCAGCAGCTGGATGCGCGAGACGGCCGCCGAGCCGATCGCCAGCGAGATCTGGGACTTGAGGCTCCCTGACGCCGCTTCGATCTGGTCCACGCCGACCTGCCCGCCGGCCTGATACTTTGCCGACGCGGCGCCTCCCTCGGTGCGCACCTTGCGCTGGTCGAACTGTCCGAGCGTTGCCGTCAGCACGACCTCCGTGCCGTCCTGAACGGGCGTGCCGTCCTGTTTGAGCAGGGTGACACGCAGGGTCGTGCCCTGATTGATCGGGATGAACTCGACCGGTGAGGAGAGCGTGAGCGTCGCGTTGGTGGGCGCCAGGATGTTCTTCGGACCGATCTCGCAGGCCGAGGCTGCCACGAGAAGACCCGCGAGCGCCGCGAGGTCGGCAGGGAACGCGCGATGGGGAGCAATAATCATGGGGCCCTTTCCGGATGGTCACCAGTACTGCACAATTCGTCATCACCTATCGGCGCGGCGGGGGCGGCACTTTAGGCCCGACTCAACTCCCAACTTCCAACTTCCAACTCCCAACTTCCAACGCCAAGGCACTCACTTGCGCCTCCGGTGAGGACCTTGGGAGTTGGGGGTTGGGCATTGGGAGTTGACGAGTCGGGTTGATTGGCCCCGACCGGGGCCCTATACTCGACTATTTACGCGCCTTGCGCATCCTGCTGCTCGCGCCTCATCCGTTCTTCCAGCATCGTGGGACGCCGCTCGCGGAAAAGGCCCTCATCGAGGTGCTCGGCGCGGAAGGACACGACATCGACGTCCTGGCCTTCCACGAAGGGGAGGACATTCCGCTTCCCCGATGCCGGATCCACCGCATCCCGCGGCCGCCCGGGGTTGGGAACATCCGGCCGGGGTTTTCGCCGGGCAAGCTCCTGTGCGACGCGTTTCTGCTCGTCAGCGCCATCCGGCTGCTGCGCGCAGGGCGCTACGATCTGGTGCACGCCGTCGAGGAGAGCGTGCTCATTGCCGCGGCGCTTCGCCCGTTTCTTGGAGTGCCTTACGTCTACGACATGGACTCGTCGCTGCCCGAGCAGATGACCGATCGCTACCCGCTGCTGCGCCCGCTCGGCCCGGCTCTGCGGCTGGCGGAGCGGACCGCGATCCGCGGAAGCGCCGGGATTCTCGCGGTATGCCGCGCGGTCGAGGAAATTGCCGAACGCCACGCACGTGGCCAGCCGGTTGCGCGGGTGGAAGACACGACGCTGCTCGTCGATCGCGCCGATGATCCGATCGCGCGGATTCCCCCGGGGGGGCCAGTCGTCATGTACGTGGGGAATCTCGAACCGTATCAGGGCCTCGATCTTCTCCTCCGTTCCGGCACCTCCGCTTCACGGCTCATCCCCGACCTTCGGCTCGTCATCGTCGGCGGCGCCGACGCGCACATTGCCGAGTACCGTCGACGCGGTGAGGATCTCGGCCTGACGGGCCGCCTGATCTTCACGGGCGAGCAGCCGATCGAGCACCTGGCCGCCTACCTGCGCCAGGCAGACGTACTCGTGTCGCCGCGGTTGTCGGGGCGCAACACGCCGATGAAGATCTACTCGTACATGGATTCCGGACGGGCCGTGCTCGCCACGAGGATTCAGTCTCATACACAGGTACTGGATGACGAGATTGCGTGTCTGGTCGAGCCGTCGCCGGAGGCGATGAGCGCCGCGCTGGTGGAGTTGATCCGGGATCCGGGTCGGCGCGAGGCGCTCGGACGCCGCGCGCGCGACCGGGTCCAGGCGCTCTATACCCCGGCGGCCGCCAGGACGAAGATCCTCGAGTTCTTCGACGCCGTCCAGACGCGGCTCCGGGAGGGCGCGGCCGCGGCATGACCGCCACGCAGGCCGACTGGGCGCTCTCGCTCTACCGGCGTTCGGTGCTGAAGCAGGCCAAGGTGCGCGAGATCACGTCGGCGCTCGGCGACGTAGGCGGGCGGCGCTGCCTCGACCTCGGGGGCGACAACGGCATCGTCAGCTACCTGCTCCGCGAGGGCGGCGGCGCATGGGTCAGCGCGGACGTCGGCGAACGCAACACCGGGTCGATCCGCGCCCTGGTTGGCCGCAGCGTCTGCCGGATCGACGGCGTGCACCTTCCGTTCCGGACGCGATCGTTCGATGCCATCGTCGTGGTCGATCTGCTCGAGCATGTCGCCGACGACAGGGGACTGGCGGCCGAGCTGGCGCGCATCATCCGCCCCGGGGGCCTGCTCATCGTCAACGTCCCGCACCTGAAGCCGCGATCGATCCTCAACCGGCTGCGGCACGCGGCCGGGCTGACCGACGCGTGGCACGGGCACGTGCGGCCGGGGTACTCGGCGGCCGGGCTCCGGCGGCTGCTCTCGCCCGGCTTCCGCATCGACCGTTCGCGGACGTACTCGCGGGCCTTCACCGAGACGATCGACTTGGCGCTGAACGCAGCCTATCTGCGGCGCGCGCCGTCGAGCGACGCGAGCAAGGGCACCGTCGTGACGGGAGAGGACATGGCCTCGCAACCCCGGGGATTCGCCCTGCTCTCGGCGGCGTTCCCGCTGCTGCGCGTGTTCAGCGCGCTCGATGCGCTGCTGCCGCTTCAGCCCGGCTACAAGCTCATCGTCCGGGCGATCCGCGAAGGGGGAACTGGAAGGGACGCGTAGCTTCCGCCTTCAGGCGGAAGAAAGGACAGGCCGCGTGAGAGTGCTCGTCACGGGAGCGACCGGGTTCACCGGCCAGCACCTGGTCCGGCGGCTCGTCAGCGAAGGCGAGGACGTCCGCGTGATTGCGCGCGACGAGGCGCGCGCGAGGGGTCTGAGCGGCGGCGCGGTCGAGGTCGTCGCCGGGGACGTTGCGGACAGCACGGTCATCGGACGCGCAATCCAGGGACGTGAGGTGGTCTACCATCTCGCCGCGGCGTATCGCGAAGGCGGCCTGCCGCCGGAGCGCTATCGCGTGGTGCACGTGGATGCGACGCGGCTGCTGCTCGAGGCGTCGCTGGCGGCTGGGGTGACCCGCTTCGTGCATTGCAGCACGGTCGGCGTGCACGGCCACATCCGCAATCCGCCCGCCGACGAGACGGCGCCTCACCATCCCGGCGACATCTACCAGGCGACCAAGAGCGAAGGCGAGCGGCTCGCGCTCGAGTTTCACCGGCGCCACGGACTTCCGTTGACGGTCGCGCGGCCGACGGCGATCTACGGCCCCGGCGATCTCCGGCTGCTGAAGCTGTTCCGCCTCGTGGCACGCGGGAGGTTCGTAATGATCGGCGACGGCCGCGTCTACTATCACATGGTGCACGTCCAGGATCTCGTGGACGGCCTGCGGCTCCTCGCCGATCGGCCGGAAGCCGTGGGCGAAGCGTTCATTCTCGGGGGCGAGGGCTACCGGACGCTGAACGAGATCGTGGCGATGATCGCGCGCATCGTCGGGCGCCGGCCGCCGCGGCTGCACCTGCCGGCGGCGCCGTTTCAGTTTGCGGGCTCACTCTGCGAGCGCATCTGCATCCCCCTCGGGATCACCCCTCCGATCTACCGGAGGCGCGTCGATTTCTTCACCAAGAGCCGCGCGTTCTCGATTGCCAAGGCCCGGCGGCTGCTCGGCTACGCGCCGAGGGTCGACCTGGAATCGGGTCTGCGGTCGACGGCCAGCTGGTACCACGAGCGCGGCTACCTGCCGGCCGCGCCCGAGCCCGCGGAGGCGTGATGGTCCGGGAGGACGCCGACGTCGAGACGTCCTCGGACGACTACGCGCGGCGGTTTGCCGGATCGGCCGGTCGGTGGTTTCTCGAACGCCAGTCATCGGCGACCGGGGAGCTGCTCGCGGGGTTTCAACCCGGCATGCGCGTGCTCGACGTTGGCGGAGGTCACGCCCAGCTCCTGCCCCTGACGGTTGCGCGCGGCTTCGACGTCACCGTATTGGGCAGCGACCCCTCGTGCGCCGGCCGCCTGGCACCCTGGCTCGACGCGGGCCGGTGCCGGTTCGCGAGCGGAGATCTCAGCGAGCTTCCGTTCGACAGCCGTTCGTTCGACCTCGTCCTGAGCTTCCGCCTGCTGCCGCACCTGCACGACTGGCGGCGGGTGGCAGGGGAGCTGTGCCGCGTCGCGCGGCGCTCCGTCGTGGTCGACTATCCCTCTACGCGATCGGTGAACGTGCTGGCCGGCCGGCTCTTCGGCCTCAAGCGGCGCATCGAGGAAAACACGCGGCCGTTCGCGCTCTTTGCGCCGGGCGAGATCGCGGAGGCCTTCAGCGCCTCGGGCTTCCGCGTGGCTGCCGCACGTCCGCAGTTCTTCTTCCCCATGGCGCTCCATCGCCTCCACGGCTCGGCGCTCGGCGCGCGTGCGCTCGAAGCGGCGCCACGGCTCCTTGGGTTGACGCGGCGCTTGGGATCGCCAGTTATCGTTCGGGCCGACCGGGTGTGAAGGGAACGGAGGGGGCGGAGAGAACGGAGTTGGTTCACCACGGAGGCACGGAGGCCGCGGAGGGGGGCGCAACGATGTCAGCACTGGCGGTGAACGTGGTTACGGAGACATGGCTTGCCTCCTCCGTGCCCTCCGTGCCTCCGTGGTGAATAACTCCGTGTTCTCCGTCGTCCTCCGTCTCGCTCGCCGGCGAAGGTCACTCAGGTGGACGCACGCGGCGGTACACCGTGATGGTCGGGTTGATCTTGTCGAGGTTGGAGCGCACGCGGCTGAAGTCGCCCAGGAGATTCCAGCGGGGCTGGCGGCGCGAGACGAAGACGGCCGAGTAGCCCGCGGTTCCGCCGCGCAGCCGGCGGAAGAACTCCGTCGATTCCGGATCGCCCCGGAATCGCCGCTCGTCAAAGAGGCTCGTCGTCACGAGGTACTCGGGATCGACCGCGTCCAGCTCGTCGATCGTGGGACGCGTGGTCGTGAGCGCGTCGACGCCGTCGAATCGCGGAAGGTACAGCGAGTAGCCGACCACCATGATGCGGCTGTCGGCCGGCACGTGGCGTTTCATCCAGTCCTCAGCCAGGTAGCGGCTGTCGGCATCGATGAGCGTATTGACCGAGGAGGCGTAGGCGAAGCTGTAGCCGAGCACGGCGATGATGGCCGCGATTCCCAGCGGCGCCCAGCGATGCCGGCGGTCGATCAGGAACGCGAGCACGGGGCCTGCGAATACAGATGCGATCACCGCGACTGGAAGAAGATAGCGATCGAAGTGGTACATGATGGGCACGATGAGGAACAGCCAGTAGGAGACGATCGGCGCCAGCAGCACGAGCGGACGGGGATCGCGGCGGACCCGGGAGAGCGCGAAGCCGGCGCCGGCGGCCGAGACCAGGAACAGCGGCCAGCCGAGCGAGAACTGCACGTGCCGGACGCCGAGCGCGATCATGCGCAGATGTCCCTCCTGTGTGTTGGGGAACTCCTGCATCTGCGCCGTCATCGGGCCGGTGATGGCCTCGAGGCGCTCCGCGGCGCCGGTCCAGTTGAACGGCAGGTTATGGATCGCGGCCAGCACGAGAACGCCGATGGCCCCGGCGCCCAGCATGCGCGGGTGGAAGAGCGCCGCCACTGCAGGCCGCGGATGCCCGGCTCGCCGCAGGCGCGCCCGTTCCGCCAGCCACATCGCTGCCGGCAGCAGTGGATAGCACGCGGCGGCCTGGTCCTTCGTGCCGATGGCGAACGCCGCGAACGTGGCAAAAGCCACGTAATCACGCCAGCGGCCGTCCTCGATGATCCGGAGCAGGTGGAGGAGCGACAGCAGCAGCCAGAACACGAACGGCACGTCGACGTTCGCGATCTTCGCGTAGTAGGCGAGCGGCGCCATGAGCGCCGCCGTCGCTGCCGACAAGACCGCGCTCTTCGGGTCGAACAGCTCGCGTGCGATCGCGAACACCAGCAGCAGGATCCCCGCCGCCATCGCGACGCTGACGAACCGCATCGTGTAGAAGGCGGTGGAGTAGACGCGAGGCGAAGCGAAATCAACGGCTCCGAGCGCGGAGAGCGCTTCAATGGGCGCCAGCGCGAGCGCCAGGACGTAGACGTGCATGGGCGGATAGAGCTCGAGCCAGCCCCCGGAGAAACGCTGCGCGATCGCTTCGTGGATCCGGAGCGGCGAGAACTCGTCCGGCGCCCAGGACTCCGGCATGTTGGGCAGCCCCCAGCCGATGCCCCACACGTGGAGGACCAGGCCGACCGCGACGACCGCCGCGAGCCCGAGACGTGAATCGCGTACGCGGCCCGTCAGATTGACCGGAGGGGATCCGGTCGGCGGGTCGAGCGGCTCAGGATCGCTGGCGGATGGCACGATTCGAGGAGGCGAGGCACGGTCGCCAAAACGGAACAGGGTATCATAGCGGCCGTGACACACTCGGCCGACGCCGGCGCGCGCGCAGCGGGCACGGCGGCGGCGCGGCTGATCTCGCCGGGCGCGCTCGCGGCGCTCTTGTTCCTTGTCGTCGCCGGCTCCGCCGCGCTCGCGGTCGGCACAACCGAAACCTTCGGCATCAAAGGGGACGAGTCCACCTACGTCGCGATGGCGCTCAGCCTCGGGCGGGATGGTGATCTGCACTTCGATCGCCGCGATCTCCAGCGGTTCATCAGCATCTACGGTCACGGGCCCGAGGGCCTCTTTCTCAAGAAGGGGCGCTCGATTCACCCGCGCCTCGTCGCATCCTGGCCCTTCGTCGTGCTGGAGCGGCACCCGGTCGAGCGCTTGTATTTCGGAAAAGCCTTCCTCTACGCGTGGGCGGCCGCGCCGCTGGCGTTTCTGGCGGGCGTCAACGGCCTCTTCCTGTTCAACGTGCTCCTCCTTGCCGTTGTCCTGGCCGCCGGGTACGCCTTCCTCGTCTCGCACAGCGCGCCGCTTCCATCGGTGCTCTTCGTGACGGCCTTCGGAGGCGCCTCTGTCGCCGTGCTCTATACCGTCTGGCTCACGCCCGAAATCCTGAACTTCGCGCTCGTCTTCGTCGCCTACTTCCTCTGGCTGTACAAGGAGACCGTCCCGCCGGGGCGCCGCGTTCCACGCTGGCTGTTCCACCCCGGCACCGACTTCGCGGCGGCCGCGCTCCTGGGACTGGCCACCTATTCCAAGCCGCCGAATCTGCTGCTCATCGCTCCGCTGGTGCTCTGGCACTGGTGGCGCCGGAGGGTCGTGGCGGGCCTCGGGATCGGCTTGTGCTTCGGAGCGTTCGTGGCTGGCGGCTTCGCACTCACAGCGATGGTGGCTGGAGACTGGAACTACCAGGGCGGGGAGCGGAAGACCTTCTACGGTTCGTTCCCGTATGAGAGCCGCGCCGCGACGTTCGACACGACCGGACTGCCGATGGCCACCGACGATCTGAGCGACGACGAGTCGCTGGAACGGGAAGTGTTCTGGCCGCGCCTGCTCTCGAACGCAGGGTACTTCCTCGCCGGACGGCACTTCGGCTTCATCCCGTACTACTTTCCAGGCGCTGTCGCCCTGGTCCTGTCTCTGATCGCGCTCCGGAGGACGACCGCCTGGCGGATGGCCATCCTCGCTGCCGTCGGCGCGACGGTGATCGTCATGCTCATCCAGCTGCCGTTTTCCTGGTCCGGCGGCGGGGGGCCCCCGGGGAACCGATACTTCCTCAGCGTCTATCCGGCGCTCTTCTTCGCGGTGCCCGCCCTGAAGTCGATCGTGCCCGGCCTGGTGGCGTGGGCGGGTGGGGCCGTGTTCATCGCGCACATCGTGCTCCAGCCGGTCTACGCCTCCAAGTTCCCCTGGGTCACGAGCCAGCGAGGGCTTCTCCGCCTGCTGCCGGTCGAGCTCACGATGGCCGACGATCTGCCGGTGCGGCTGACGCTCACGCACGCGCGGCTGCACTACGGGGATCCGCCCGTCCTCCTCTATCTGATCGACGAGCACGCCTTTGCACCGGAGCCCGCAGGCATCTGGGTGGCGGGGGCCGCACGCGCCGATATCCTGATTCGAAGCGCCGATCAGCCGCCTTACCTCCGCGTCGAGCTCGAGTCGCCGATCGCCAACGAGGTCCGGCTGTCGGCCGGGAGCGGGACGCGCCGCGTGCGACTCGAGCCCGGCCGCATCCACCACGTGCAGCTTCCCGTCGAATGGATCCGCGCCCGGCCCGGCAGCGGGGCCTGTCTGCTGTCGATCCGCACGTCTGACGGCTTCGTTCCGAGGCTGAACGACCCCGACTCGCAGGATTCCCGCTACCTCGGAGCGCTCATCCGCTTCACCGTTGCGGAAGCGCCGGACGGGACGACCGCGGAATGAGAGGTAGACGCATCGCGGGCGAAGCGGCTGGCATCGTGCTGACGGCGGCAGTCCTGGTCGGTTACTTCACGTATCCGCTCGCCCGGCATCCGGCGAGCCTGGGACGGATCGACAGCGGCGACGGGCAGTTCAGCATCTGGAACATCGGCTGGGTCGCGCGGGCGATCGCCACGTCACGGGATGCCTTCGACGCCAACATCTTCCATCCGCACCGCGAGACGCTCGCATACTCGGAGCTGAACCTGGGGGCGGGCCTGCTGGGCGTGCCGGCCTACCTCGCCACCGGCAGCGCGGTCGCCGCCCACAACTGGGCGGTGCTCATCGGCCTCGCGCTGTCGGTGATCGGCATGGCTCTGCTGGTGCGGCACCTGACCGGGAGGTCCGATGCGGGGCTGACGGCCGGCATCCTTTACTCGTTCTGTCCGTATGTCTTCGCCCACACCGCACACACGCAGCTCCTGATGATCTTTGGAGTGCCGTGGGTGATGCTCGCGTTCCACCGGTTCGTCGGGCATCCTTCGGTCGGCCGTGCGATCGCGCTCGGCGCTGCGCTGGGCGTCCAGGCGCTCTTCTGCGGGTACTACGGCATCCTGGCGGGCATCCTCGTCACCTACGCGATGCTGTTCTTCGCGGTGGCGCGTGGCCTCTGGCGCCGGCCGTCCTGGTGGCTGCTCGGGGGCCTGGCGGCTGCAGTCCCGGTGGCCATGGTACTTCCTTTCTTTCTGCCGTTCCTGCGACTGGGCGGGGACGGCGGGTTTCGGACTCTCGCCGAAGCCCGTCTCTACTCGGCCGGGTGGCGCGCGTACCTCGCGTCGTCAGCGTGGGCTCACACCTGGATGCTGGTGTATATCGAACGTTGGCGGGAGGTGCTCTTCCCGGGTTTCGTCTCGCTTGCGTTGGCGTCAACCGCCGTGATTGCGGCTTTCCGGCAGCCCAACTGGCTGTCGGGTGCAATGCCGAACAGCCGCGAGACGGTACTCTTCTACGCTGGCCTCGTTCTTCTGGCGTTCTGGATTTCGCTGGGGCCCGACGCCGGCCTGTACGCGCTCTTTTACCAGATCGTGCCGGTGTTCACGCTTCTACGGGCGCCGGCGCGTTTCGGCCTCGCCGTGAGCTTTGGCCTCGCCGTTCTGTCGGGCATCGCGGCCGCCGCGCTGCTGGCCAGGGCCCGGCCCGGATGGCCCATCGCCGCGGCGATTGCCGGCCTGGCCGTCCTCGACCTGTCGATGACGATGCCGTTCAGGACGATTCCGCCGCCGCCCCGGGCCTACGAGGTGCTGGCGTCGCTGCCACCCGCGCCGGTGGTCGAGTTCCCGTTCTTCTACCGGCCGGAAGCTTTTCACTTTCATGCGCGATACGTGTTCAACTCGATCTACCACTGGCGGCCGCTCATCAATGGCTACAGCGACCACATTCCAGAGGACTTCCGCGAGATGGCGCCGCTGCTGGCGTCGTTTCCGAACCCTGAGGGGTTCATCTATCTGCGGGAGCGCCGGGCGCGATACGTGGTAATCCACCCGGACGGATACCGCCATAAGGCCCGGCTGGAGCTCCAAGAGCGGCTCGAGGCCCACCGCCAGTATCTGTACCCCCACTTTATCGACAGCGAGGCCTGGCTGTACCAGATAGTCCGGTGGCCGCCGTACACGGCGGATGTCAAACCGCTGCTGTACCCACGGGGCGGTGGGGAAAGGTAGCCGGATGGCTCGGATCGCGGTCGTGACGTCGAGCCCGCCGCTCACGGAAGGCGGCCACCTGGTGATCGCGCGGTCGCTCGTCGATGCGCTCGGTGACGCCGGCCACCAGGCCGGTATCGTCATCACGCCGCAGAACCGCTTCGGCCGCCAGGGCGCCGCGTACCTGGCGACCTGGCTGACCGACGTCGGCTCGAGCGACGGCCGGCCGATCGATCAGGTGATCAGCCTTCGCTACCCGAGCTTCGCGGTGAGGCATCCGAAGCATGTCTGCTGGCTGAACCATACGATGCGCGAGTACTACGATCTGTGGGAGCGGTTCAGCGCCGGGTTGGGCACCGGGGGGCGCCTCAAGGAGACCGTTCGCCGCCATCTGATCCACGGGGTCGATCGCTATCTCCTCACGCGCAACGTTACGCGGTTGTTCGTACAGTCGCGGACGATCCAGGATCGCCTGCGGATCTGGCCCGGTCTGAAGTCCACCGTCCTCTACCCGCCCGCGCCGCGGCGCGAGTACCGCTGCGACGAGTACGGCGACTACATCTTCATGGTGTCGCGGCTCACGCCGCTCAAGCGCGCCGACCTGCTGATACATGCGCTCGCCACGCCGGAGGGCGCGGGCATCCGGGCTGTCATCGGAGGGGAAGGGGAAGACCGCGATCGGCTGCAGGCGCTGGTTGAGCAGCTCGGGCTTGCCGACCGTGTCACGCTCGCCGGGCGGCTGAGCGACGCGGCCCTCCTGGACCACCTGGCACGTTGCCGCGCCGTGTGCTTTCCCCCCCTCGGCGAGGACTACGGGTTCGTCACGGCGGAGGCGTTCAGTTCGGCGAAGCCGGTCGTGACCTGCCTCGACAGTGGAGGGCCTGCAGAGCTGGTCGAGAATGGGTGCCATGGTTTCGTGTGCGAGCCTGCAGCCGCGCCGCTGGCGGCCGCGCTCCGGAGGCTGATGAACGATGCGGCGCTCGCCGAACGCATGGGCGGGGAGGCGCGGCGCGCCGCGGCCAGGTTGACCTGGCCCGAGACCGTGAGACAGTTGACGGAGATCGGCTGATCCTGAGAGTCTGACGAAGAGTCGCAGTTCGCGGTTCGCGGTTCGTAAGTCGGATTCCCGGTTCGGCCATGTGATTCGGCGGGACCCGCGAACCAACGAACTGCGATACCGCGGACCGCGAACTGCGGCACGAGGCCACCAATGAGCTATGCCTCTCCACTCGAAGCCAGAATCGCCCGAAAGGTCACGCGGGCGATCACCGAGTACTCCCTTATCGAGGACGGTGACCGTGTGATGGTCG
>DATIEW010000416.1:0-2547 GCA_035455585.1 Vicinamibacterales bacterium
TGAGGCGCCGAGTATCGAGAGATCGACGTCCACGAGTATCTCGGCGTCGCGCCCGCGGGGCACCGCCTTGTGACGCGTCGCCATGACGAGAGCGTGCACGCGGTCGCATGCCGCGGCGGGAATCCCGGCCGCCGTGGCGCAGGCGCGGGCCCAGTCGGCGCTCTTCTTCTCATTGTCGCGCCGCTTCACGTCATAGATCGCGTCGTGAAACCACAGCGCCAGCTCGATCTCGGCCGGGTGCTCGGCCAGCGCCCGGACCGCCTCGAGCTTCTCGAAGCACTCGCCGAGATGCTGCGCCGTGTGGTATTTGCGGTGCGGCTCGCTGTAGCGGGCGATCAACTCGCCGTGGAGCTTCGGGTCGGGAGTCCCCGCGCCGAGCTGCTTCCACATCTCGTGCCAGCGGGCAACGGTGGGCATCCTGCTAGCTCGGGCGGGTCCAGGACTCCGACCAGGCCAGGCAGCAGCTCGACGCCGGCTTGCCGAACCGGTCCTGCAGGAAAACCTTCGCCGTGGCGGCCTTGCCGTTGACCGAGAGCTGTGCGCTGCGGGCAGGGAGGAACGTGCTGTAGACGCCGAGCGGGCGGTTCATCGCCCCCGGCGGCATCGTCAGGATGAACGGCGTCATCAGGTCCCACCAGGCCATCACGATCTCCTCGCCCCGGGAGACGATGCGCTCCTCGACCGTGCTGAGCGAGTGGCCTGTGCGCTCGAACCGCGCGTCCACGATGGGCAGCGACTCGGCGGCGAATTCCTTGTAGAGCAGGGTTTCGATCGAGCGCTGGAGGAAACGGGCGACGCCCGCGTTGTCGGCGTAGACCCGCGGGCCCTTGCCGAGGAGCGGGCTCTCGATGAAAAGCGCGTGTCCCGGTCCGGCGGGCGACCACAGCACGCGCCAGTGGCTGACGCGGTCGACGAGAGTCTTGCCGCCGTCGTCCGAGAGGCGGATGAAGGAGTTTTCCCCGGTCATCACGACGTCGTGCGGGTCAACCATCTGGGGATCGGGCATGGGCGCCTCCGGAAGATTGTTGAGGGTTGCCGTTGATGTAGGGCTTGAGGCAGGCGTACGCCATCGCGTGGAACGGCGTCGGCACGCCGAGCTCGCGTCCCTTGCTGACGATGAGACCGGAGAGGCTCTCCAGCTCGAGCCGCCGGCCGCGCGCGACGTCGTGATACATGGACGCAAACATGTCGGGGGGAAAGCCCTGGTGGTTCCTGAGCTGCCACTCCACGATGTCCTCGGGCAGCTTGACCCCCAGCGCCTTCGCGACCGCCGCGCCTTCGCTGAATCCCATGCGCGCGAGCGCCACGAGGTCGGGATCGCGGTAGCAGACCCCGGCGGGCTGGCGCACGAGGCTCGTCAGCGCTGCATTCACCGTGAGGCCCACGAACTTGTGCCACAGCGCGGCGCGGATGTCAGCCACCACCTCCGCGCCGAACCCCGCGGCCACGCAGGCATCGCGAAATCGGGTGGCGCGCTCCGATATCCGCCCGTCGGTTTCGCCAAACTTGATCGAGGGCGCCTTTGATTTGTAGCGGATGACGCCGGGCGCCTCGATGAGTGCCGAGACCAGGGCGAGGCCTCCCATCACGCGGTCATGGCCGACGATCGCGCCGATGCGTTGATGGCCGTCGACTCCATTCTGCAACGTGATGCATACCCCGCCCTTCGCCAGCAGGGGCGCGATCGCGCGCGCCGCATCCTCCGTGTCGTAGAGCTTCACGCAGAAGAGAACGACGTCCACCGGCGCGACCTGCGAGGGATCGTCGGTTGCCTGCGCGCCGGGGATGTCGGCGGCGCCTGCCGGGCCTCTGAGCGCCAATCCTTTCGTCTGAATCGCGCGCAGGTGCTCCCCTCGCGTGATGAAGGCGACGTCGTGCCCGGCCTGCGCCAGCCGTCCGCCGTAGAAGCCGCCGACCGCGCCGGCGCCCATGACCGCGATGCGCATGACGCGGCTAGCGCTTCTCGCTGCCGGGCACGGTGCCCGGCGGCAGGGATTCGATGTGCCGGCAGATCTCTCCCGGCCGCGTCAGCCACACCCGCTCGCGGTGCTCGAGGATGTGCTCGATGACGCCGCGGAACCGGCGCAGCCGGTGCGGCTGGCCGAGGACGAAAGTGTGCAGCACGATGGACATGACGAGCGGCCGGCGGCTCGACTCCTCCAGCATCTCGTCGAACTGGTCGATCAGGTTCTCGCAGAAGATCTGCGACGGCGTGCGGCGCGACACGCATTCCACCGAATCGTTGAGATCGTGCGCGTAGGGCACCGACAGGATCGGCCCGTGCTTCGTGCGCATCCAGACCGGCTGGTCGTCGATCGACCAGTCCATCATGTAGCGGTAGCCGGCCTCCTTCAGCAGATCGAGCGACTGGTGGGTCTGCGCGATGTAGGGCGCGAGCCAGCCCGAGGGCTTGCGGCCTTCGTGCTTCTCGATCGCGGCGGTCGCCTCGAAGATGCAGCGCCGCTCCTCCTCCGGGGCCATCTCGGATTGCCGCTCGGAGTTGGTGCGGCCGTGCCCGACGATCTCGTGCCCGCGCTCGCTGTAGGC
>DATIEW010000417.1:0-7079 GCA_035455585.1 Vicinamibacterales bacterium
GACGTCCCAGCGAACAGCAGCAGCGTGAACATCGTCTGGCGGTCGCGCGCGTAGGTCGCGCCGACGAGGTCCGCCAGCGGATAGAAGCCATGCGCGGGCTTCTGCGGGTCGATCTCCGCAAGCACGGCCCGCGCTGCCGGCACGAGAGCCCGTGGATCGCCGTCGCTCCTGAGCACGACATTGAGGATCAGGTACGGCCGCTGCGCGTGCGGTAGGTAGATCTCAGGCGCCGGCTGGCTGCGTGGGCCGCCGAAGCGCACGTCGCCGACGACCCCGACGATCTCGTACGGGTACGTGCCGCTGGAACTGTAGTCGACAACGAGCTTCTGCCCCACCGCCCGCCGTCCTGGCCAGAGGTGGGCCGCCAGCGTTTCGTTGATCACCACCACGCGCGGCGACGCCGGCCGATCCCTCTCGTCGATCGCGCGGCCGTCCGCAACCAGGAACCCGATCGCGCGGAAGTATCCTGGCGTGACCATGCGCACCGATGCCGGCATGCGCACCGACGGGTCGGTGGGCGCATCGGCGGGCCAGACCGGCCGTTCGAAGTCCGGGCCCAGCGGACTGGTGGGCACGGCCGTGGCCCCGCCAACCGCCGTCACGCCGGGAATCGCGGCCAGGCCGTCGAACAACGTGCGGTAGTAGGTCCGTACGCGGTCGCCGGTGTCGTACGCCTGGGTGTCCAGGAACACCGGGGCAACGAGCACGTTGTCTGGATCGAAACCCGGATCGGTGCCACGAAGATGGAGAAAGCTCCGCACGAAGAGGCCGCTCCCCATCAGCAGGACGACCGCCAGGGCCACCTGGCAGGCGACCATCGCGTCCCGGAACGCATGGCGGCGGCGGTTGTCGGTCATCCGCGGCGACCCGGCGGCGGCCACGGCGAGCCGTGTCCGGTACCACGCCTGCGGCAGGCCCGACACGACGGCCGCCACAAACGTCGCACCGGCGATGAACACGACGGTGCGCAGATCGAATGCGACCTCGTCCAGGCGCGGGAGATCCACCGCCAGAGCAGGCAGCACTCGCAGGCCGGCGGCTGCGATTGCCGCGCCGAGCGCGCCGCCGGCAGCGGCCAGCACAATCGACTCGGCAAGCAGCTCACGCAGCAGCCGTCCAGACGAGGCGCCGAGCGCGAGGCGCACGGCGGTCTCGTCCGACCGATCGAGCCCGCGCATCAGCGTCAGCAGCGCGACGTTGGCGCAGACGACCAGCAGCACCAGCGCCACGGCGCCGACCAGCACCCACAGAACGGTCGCCGCTCCGCCGACCGTTTCCGACTGCAGGGGCACGAGCCGGACGCCCCAGCCGCTGTTGGTGTCGGGATACGCTCGCCCCAGGTCGGCCGCGACAGCGTTCAACTGGTCCTCGGCCTGCGCGATCGAGATGCCCGGCTTCAGCCGCGCGATCGCTCCCAGGTAATGCTGGTCGCGCGGGCGGTCCCCCGAAACGTCCCAGGGAATCCAGAGGTCGACGCCAGCATCCGGCAGCGCGAACCCCTCGGGCATCACGCCGACGACCTCGAAGGGCCGCCGCTCGATCGTCACCGATCGGCCGACGATGCCGGGATCGGCCCCGAACCGCTGCCGCCAGACGCGGTGCGAGAGGATCGCCACGGGATCGGGACCCACCGGCGCTGCCGCGTTGTTGAACCGCGCACGCCGCGTCTCGGCGGGTATGAACGTCCGCCCGGCCTCCGGGCGTACGCCCGCGATCGGGAAGAAATCTTCGCTCACCTGTGCCGTGATCAGCACCTCCCCGCCTGCGCTGTTGCTGAGCGTGCGGCCCATCGCGTAGAACCCGGCAATGCCGTCGAAGCCCGACGACCGGCGCCGCCAGTCGTCGATGTTGCCGCTGGCCGCGCCCGCGCGCTCGATGCCCGCGCGGATGTTCGTGTCGAAGATGCGGACGAGACGATCGGGCTCCGGATAGGGCAGCGGCTGAAGGACGATTGCGTGAACGAGCGACGAGAGCACGGCGCCGGCGCCGATGCCGGCGCCCATGGTGACGACCGAGAGGAGCGTCAGGCCCGGCGAGCGTCGCAGGATCCTGGCCGCGTAGACGGCCTCCCGCCACAACCCGGTCAGGCCATTCCCCGCCGAGCGTGGCGGTCGCATGCGCGGCGCACGCAGCCGGTAGCCGATGGCGCCGCGCAGGCCATCGGCGACGAGCGACAGCCACGCGTCGACGGGGTGGCGCTCGCGTCGACGTTCGAACTGCTCGAGGAGATCGCCGATGAACGCGCGGCCGGCGGGATGATCGCCGGCGATCCACGAGAGCAGCGCAGCGAAGGCTCGGAGCCAGGCAGGTTGGACGTTCATTTCAGCGCCGACTCCAGGCCCCGCCAGACGGCGAGCATGACATCGCGTGAGTCCTTCAGGGCGCGCCGGCCGAGCGCCGTGACCTTCACGTACCGCCTCGGGCGCTTCCCCCGCCCTTCGAGCGCGTCCGCGTAGCGCGACTCGATGAGCCCCTTCTCCTCGAGTCTATCCAGCGTGACCGAGAGCGGGCCGGTGGAGACCTGCCGACCGGTCCGCCCGCGAATGTCGTCGATGATCGAGACGCCATAGGCGCGATCGCCCAGCCTCATGGCGGTGGCCATCACGATCTGCTCGAGCTCACCCAGGGTATTGCGGCGCACGGTCGGTTCCAGGCGTTAAGCTTATAATATAAGCTTACAAGAGTCTACCACGGCCGGCGCCGGTTCGCGTTGGCGGGTCGCTTCCTGATGATCGACCTTCAGCGGCGCGCCGAAACGGGCGAAGACCCCTCCCGGCTCGTGTCCCATCCGGCGTCCGTCCTTTCCGAACGCGTGGCAGATCGATAGCGCGTCCTGCATCCAGAATCGAAGACTGCAGGGAGCGGACGCGCGTAAACTCGATCCTGCCTACACGCGTGGGACGCTGCCGTGCTCCGCCCGGTCGATTCGACACGCGTAACAGCCAGGCCGCGCGAAGTGCACATGCAGGTAGCTGACGCGGCGGTCGGCGAAGAAGCGCCGGATCACGCCCTCGAGGTCGCGGCCCTCCACAACCTCGGCGTCCTGCATCAACGACTCGCCGTCATACGCGCGGACCGATAGCAGGCGCAGCCTGAGCAGCTCCGGCACTTCGTCCACAGCGGGCGCCGCGCGGCGGGCGCCCTGCCTGACGAAGACCGGTCCCGTTGAGCGGTAGGGCGAGTCTGGGGACAGGTGCGCGAACGGTGTGAGGATGACGGTTTCCCCCGGCGAGGCATCCTCGAGGCTCACCCGGCACGGGAACCCCGGCTTACGGTCCGCCACGTATCGCCTCGCGCCACGCTGCCCAAGCTCGCGCTCATCGAAGGCAAACAACTCCGCGAATTCGTGCTCTGGTAGAGCCGACACCTGAAACGCCATCGAATTCCCTCCTCGTGATGCTGTAAGGGATTCTGACCTGCCGGCGGCGTTTCGGTCACTCCGGATCTTGCGATCGAAGCCTTGCCGTGCAGTTTCCGCGTCGGTGGTGTTTCAGAGGGTATCGATGCCGAACCAGGGTTGGCCCGACGCCGCGCCCCCGTGGTCCCGTTGAAAACCGCGCCGTGGGCCGCCGCGTTCATTGGAAGGAAGGGGACATGCGACAACTCTCATGGGTATGGAGCCCTGTATCGTCGATCGTCCTCATCGGTCTCCTGGCCGCCTGCGACGGCGACCGCCGCCCGGTCGTCGGGCCGACGACATCAGGCCCGACGACACCAGGCCCGGCGACATCGAGCATCGTTGCGGTCGAGATCACCGGGCCTCAATCCATTCCTCCGGGTCAATCGGCGCAATTCACGGCGATGTCACGCTTCAGCGACGGAAGCCGAGAACCTGTCACCAACCATCAGTGGGTGTTCTCGAACGACCTCGTACGAGTGGATGCATCCGGACGTGCCACGGCGGGGGACAAGAACGGCGAAGGGATGATCAGGGTGCGGGTGACCACCTCGTCTGGCTGGGTAGATGGAAGCAGGACCGTCCTCGTGCTGCCTGAGCGAACCTATCGCGTCATCGGCAAGGTGACTGAAGAAGCGAACCCGGCGATGCCCATCGTTGGAGCGCGCCTCGAGCTGAATGGCGACGGTCGAGTTGCTACACTGACGGACTCCGACGGAAGCTACAAGCTCTACGGCGTGCCGGCGGGCGGCGAGATTCGGGTGACCCGGGACGGGTACCGGACGCACGTCGAGAGGCTGGAGATCGCCGATCACGCCGTCCGTGATTTCCAGCTGGCGCTCTCGGGCGCGCGTCTCGACCTCTCGGGGTCGTACACGCTGGCAATCGATGTCGACTGCCACACGTCTACGCCCGTGCGGCCGCCGGAACTGCGCCACCGCAGCTATGCCGCGCTGCTGACACAGACCGGTTCGGCCGTGGAAGTCGTTCTGACCGAGTCGTCGCGCTTCAGGGTCAACAGCACCCGGCGTGGAGATCGTTTCAAGGGGCACGCAGACGCCGTGGGCGCGACGTTCTTTCTGCAGGGGTTTTTCTCGTACTACTATCCTTACGATCCTGCCGCGTACCCCGACCTTCTCGAGCGCATCCCCGATGGAACCTTCCTGCAGATCGATGGTACGGCGGTAGCGAGGAGTACACCTGACGGCCTTTCAGGCGACCTGGCGGGAGGTGTTGCGCATTACTCATCGGGCTTTCCGCAGGTTGCGCCCGGTGCGGGAGGCACTCTCGGAGTCTGCTGGTCCCGGGCGCATCGGTTCACACTGACTCGACGGTAATGACAATGGGGCAGATCGTTCGCGTCGCTCGTCTCGCGAGTGTGATTGCGGCAGTCCCGATCTTCAGGGTCGGCGAGGACGAAATCAACCTCGAAGCCGGACGAGGACGCCAGAACGCCAGTGGTTCGCCCGACGTGTACTCCACATAGGATTTCAGCTCGTGCATCACGTACGACTCGAAGCCGGACCCGAACTCCGGCGTGCGCGCCCGCACCTGCCGCCCCTGCAGTGACGACACCACGCCCACGTCGAAGAAGTAGTACTTCGAGGAGACGAGGGGCTTGCGCTTCTTCGACTGGCGCCATGCCGGCAGGTCGTGCAGCACGAGCGTGTCCCTGAGGATGTCGAAGTACTCGTAGACCGTCGTGGGCGGCACCTGGGCGTCGTTGGCGACCTTGTGAAGTTCACCACCGTGCCGTGGCACAGCGCCGCGACGCCAAGGAACCGGCTGAAGGCCGGAATGTTCTGCGTAGCAGCTTCCGCAACGATCACCTGCTGCAGATACGCCCCCGCATACGCCGCCAGGTCGGCTTCCGGCTCGTCCGAGAAATAGATGGATGGCAGGAGACTCGCTCATCGCGCTCGGCGTGACCGCGATTCTCTCCGTCATCCGCTCGGCGCGCGGACTGTGGAGCGTGCGATCGGGTCCGTCCCGGCAGTCCGATAACGCGAACATGGAAGGCCAATACCCGCACGACGTGTGGAGCAACGTTCGACATTCCTCCAGACTCCGCTGGAGGACGCCCTGGCCATCGCCCGGCAGATGGCCGACGCGCTCGAGTATCCACCGCGACCTGAAGCCGGCCAACATCAAGGTCCGCGACGACGGCACCGTCAAGCTGCTCGATTTCGGCCTGGCCAAGGCGATGAGCGCCGCCGACGATCCGCAGGCGGTGGCGGAGGCGGCCAACTCGCCGACGCTCACGGCGCGCGCGACCGAGCTCGGCGTGATCCTCGGCACGGCCGCCTACATGAGCCCGGAGCAGGCGAAAGGCAAGCGCGTGGACCGTCGGGCCGACATCTGGGCCTTCGGCGTGGTGCTGGCCGGGATGCTGGGCGGCCGGCCGCTCTACGCCGGCGAGACCGCCGCCGAGACACTGGCCGCGGTCATGAAGGACGCGCCCGGCATCCCCGACGCCCCGCCCGCGATTCAGCACCTGCTGCGCCGCTGCCTCGAGAAGGACCCGCGCCAGCGCCGGTGCGACATCGGCGAGGCGCGCATCGCCATCGACAAGTATCTCGCCGATCCCTCGGCGTCCGAGCGAGGAACTGGCGAGATCTGGGTCCGGCCCGTCTCGTCAGCTTCCACGAACACCGTACCGCAATGCCCGCGTGTCGGGCGATGACGGCGGTTCCTGGCCGATCTGGTGCTGCTGAACTTCTTCGACGAGCTGCGGCGGCGCGTCCCGGTTCGACAGTAGCCGTTACCGTAGACGGGACGAATCGAGGCGTGCTGGCGCCCTCCAGTCACGGCCGCTCGTCCATCCCCCGTATGTCTAAAGCCGGTATGATGCTGGCTATGCGTCTCCTCCTTTTCCTGTCGCTCTCGGTCGCCGGCGTGGCCCTGGTGTCCGCGCAGGACAGCAGACCGCGAACGCATCGCCTGGAAGCCACGCCTTCGACCGTGGCGTACGGCTACTACTGGTCCGAAGCCAAGCCCGTCCTGCGCATCCAGTCGGGCGACATCATCGATGTCGACACGCTGCTCACGTCGACCCCCGGTCGCCTGGAGCGATCCGGTGTTCCCCCGGCCGAGGTGCAACCCTCGCTGCGCGCCATTGTCGAGCAGGTCAAGGATCGTGGCCCTGGCGGGCACATCCTCACGGGGCCTGTCTATGTGGAGAGCGCGCAGCCCGGTGATGCGCTCGAGGTCCGGATTCTCTCGATCGATCTCCCGATCGATTACGGCTACAACGGATGCGCAGGGTTCGTGCGCGAGAACTGCGCTCAGGGACAGCCGCAGCGCATCATTCGTCTCGATCGTAGGCGTCTGATCGGACACTTCGCGCCTGGCATCGAGATTCCGCTTCGGCCATTCTTCGGCAGCATGGGCGTCGCCCCACCCCCGGCGCGCGGCCGAGTCAGCAGCAGCCCACCCGATATCCACGCCGGTAACCTCGATAACAAAGAGCTCGTGGCCGGCACCGCGCTGTGGATCCCCGTCCACGTCCCGGGGGCGCTGTTCCAGATCGGCGACGGCCACGCGGCACAAGGCGATGGCGAGGTCGATCAGACGGCAATCGAGACGTCGCTGCGGGGACGCGTCCAGTTGACGGTCCGTAAGGGCCATACGCTGACGTGGCCGCGGGCCGAAACGCCGACCCACTACATCAGCATGGGCACAG
>DATIEW010000418.1:0-2271 GCA_035455585.1 Vicinamibacterales bacterium
GAGGATCTTTCATACGAGGGAAGACCGGTAGCTGTGCCAGCGGCTATTTCGCCAGCGCTTGCCGCAGGAAAGCGTTCAATGCCTTCGCGAGCTGGCCGCGGACGAACTTGGACTCGGCGGCGTCGCTCACCGGTGCAACCACGAAAGGCGGCAGGTCGGCGATGTTCACGATGCCGAGCGATACGTCGGTCACCGTCTGATCCACGAACGTCACTTTCGGAGCGACCGTGATCTTGACGCCCGCCAGCATATAGGGTTCGGTCTGGAGGTCGCAGAAGACGTCGTGCGGCTGCAGCTGCAGCACGCCGCCGACCAGATACGTACCCAGGAGCCCTTTGCGTTCGAGCCGCAGATCCGTGCGGCAGCTCGCATTGCGGATCATGCCCGAGGTGATCTCCGAGATCGCCTGTCTCGCCTGCGCATCCGGCTGGAACGTCGCGCGGCATTCGATCCACGGCTGCGGGCCATTGAACTGCTCGAGGCAGCGATCCACCTCGGCAGTGGTGCCGCCCGGCGCCTCGGGTTCGCCCGCCGTTGCCAGCGCGGCCAGCGCGCACAAGCACCCGCCGAGCCACAGCGATTTGGTCTTCATCGGAATGTGGACACGATAAACCCCCCGGTCGTCTTCCCCTCACGGGATCTTACGCCCGTTCAGCCACCGTTCAGCTTGATAGGAGTACGCTGGCGCCGTATCGGGCCCTTGCCATGAGCACATCCGTCCGCAACCTCCTCGTCGCCGCGCTTGCGGTCGCCGCCTGGGCGCTGGGCCCCGCCGGTTGGGCCCAGGAGGACTCAGACGAATTGTCCGCATCGCAGTCCCAGCTGTGGCCGATCAGGTTCCAGGTCGGCGACGACGCCTTTACCGTGTACCCCCTGCAGCTCGAGCGCTGGGAGCGCGACCGGCTCGACGCGCGCGCGGCCGTCGCCGTGCAGCCGCCAGGCGCCGAGCGACCGCTGTTCGGCGTGGTGTCGGTGTCGGCGCGCACCGACGTCGATCAGCGGTCGGGCATGGTGACGGTGCGCGACATCGAAGCGCGCACCGCCAGCTTCCCCACCGCCCAGGAGCACGCCACCGCCTACCTCGATGCGGTGCGGCGTCAGCTCGCCACCGTCACCTGGCAGGTCTCCCGGGAGCGCTTGCAGGACGATCTCGCCATCGACCGGGCCGCCGAGCGCAGCCGCGGTGAGCCGCTGCGCAACGATCCGCCTCGCATCCTGTACGTCGACTCGCCGACGATCCTGGTGCCCATCGACGGCGAGCCCGTGCTGCGCGACATGGACGGCCTGACCTTGCGGCGCGTGGTGAACACCCGCGCGCTGATCGTGCAGGATGCATCGACGAGGCGCTATTTCCTCTACCTCGCCGGCTACTGGCTGGAGGCCGCCGCGCTGGACGGCCCGTGGACCGAGGCGCAAGTGCGCCCGATGAGCCTGGACGAGGCGAAGCGCCAGGCCGAGGCGGCGGGCGCGGTCGACCTGCTGGAGGACGACGAGCCGCCGCGTGCGCGCGTGCCCGACGTGATCGTGAGTACCGGTCCGACGGAGCTGGTGCAGACCGACGGTCCACCGCAATACGCGCCCATCGGAAGCACCGATCTGCTGTTCGTCAGCAACTCGCCGAATCGCCTGTTCCTCGATCTGCGCACGCAGATGCACTACGTGCTGCTCGCCGGCCGCTGGTACCGCACGCTCTCCCTCGCACGCGGGCCGTGGGGCTACGTCCCCGGGTCGGACCTTCCCGACGACTTCGCGATGATCCCGGACGGCCACCCGACCGACGGCGTGCGCGCCGCCGTTCCCGGCACGCCGCAAGCGCAGGAGGCGACCATCGCCAACGACGTGCCCGAGTTCGCCACCGTCAAGCGCAGCGCCGCGCGCCTGGAGATCACCTACGACGGCCCGCCGCAGTTCCGGCCGATCGAAGGCACTCGCCTGGAAGCGGCGGTGAACGCGCCGGTACCGGTGATCCGGGTGGACTGGCGCACCTACTACGCGCTCGACAACGGCGTGTGGTTCTTCGCCGATTCGGCGGATGGACCGTGGACCGCCGCGACGTCGGTGCCGGCGGTGGTGTACACGATCCCACGCAGCGATCCGCTGCACTACGTCACCTACGTGCGCGTGTACGACGTGACGCCGGACGAGGTCTACGTCGGCTACACGCCCGGCTACGTCGGCTCCTACACGACCGTCGGCGGGACCGTGGTGTACGGATCCGGCTGGTACTACCGCCCCTGGATCGGCACCTACTGGTACTCGCCGCCGGTGACC
>DATIEW010000419.1:0-2505 GCA_035455585.1 Vicinamibacterales bacterium
CATGCCGTGCCGCTCGTGCAGCACGTACCTGGCGCCCAGGCCATGCGAGTGCCCGGCCGATCCCTCGAGATGATCGTGGGACTCCAGGCTGAAGGGATCGGGCTCGCCGTGACCGTCGACGAAGCAGACGCGCTGGGTCGCGCTCCGGGACACGCGCAGGATGCCGTTGGCGATGTCCGTCTCGCTCCCGCCATTGACCTGCAGGCGGCGCCCCTCGCTCTCCATGACGGCGGTGCCGGCGAAGCTCACCCCGTGCATCCGTGCCTGTGCCGGATTGATCACGGGATCGTAGAACTCGACGCGGACACGCGGCGTCTGGGCGGCGATCAGCTGGTAGAGCTCCACCGTCTCCCGCATCAGCGGGTCGTGGAAGAACACGATGCGGACGGGCCGGTCCAGCCGCCTGAGCATGATGACCGTGGCGTCGGAAAGCGAGTAGACCCCCGTCTCGGTCAGGTCGAAACGCAGGGGATAGCGCACCGAGAGATAGGCGAGCGCGACGAGCACACCCACCACGCCGAGGGTGAACAGAATGACCTCGGCGCGGCGCCGCCGGAGTGCGACGCCGAGCTCCGCGCGCAGCAAGACGCCTCCCACCGTCGCGAGAAGGGCGCCGACCCCGGCGAGGAGGACGGTCCACACGACCGTCTCCAGGAGGATCGCCTGGAGGGCCAGCGCCGTGCCCAGCAGCGCCGCGCCTGTCAGCAGGATCAGGCCGGCGCGGAAGGAGCGATCCATGTCAGCGGCGCCACTGGAGATAGCCCGCGCTGAGCGTCAGCGCGACGGCCGAGACGACCAGGTAGAAGGCGACTGCCTCGCTCCGCACGAGTCCGCGGATGAAATCCACGAAGTGCATGCCGAATGACAGGTAGCCGACCAGGCCGCGCAGGGTGGGCGACGTCTGGAATCCCTGCAGGTGACCGACGAACCAGAAGCCCAGCAGCACGGCGGCCGTGAGCAGCGCCGCCACGATCTGGTTGTGGGTCAGCGTCGAGCAGAGCTGTCCCACGGCCAGGCACGCCATGCCCAGCAGGACGAAGCCGAGGTAGCCCGCCACGATCGTCAGCGTCTCGGGCGTGCCGAACAGGTACAGGGGCACCAGATCGACGAGCGTGCCGGCGGCGATCGCCATCAGGATCGTCACTGCCCCCAGGTACTTCCCGAGCACGATCTGCCACGGTGAGAGCGGCAGCGTCAGCAGTAGCTCGGCGGTGCCCGCGCTGTACTCGGAGGACAGCAGCCGCATCGAGATCAGCGGCGTCAGCGTCAGCAGCAGGAGGCCCATGTTCTGGAAGGTCCCGGTCATCGTGGTCTCGCCGGTCAGGACGACGTTGTAGCTGAAGAAGTAGCCCGTCCCCAGCAGGAAGACCGAGACGACGTAGTAGGCGATGGGCGACCGGAAGTAGGTCGCCAGCTCCTTGCGGTACACGGCGAGCATCCCGCTCATCGGGCGGCGCCCCGGGCCGGCCCGGCGTTGACGTACTGCAGGAAGACGTTCTCGAGCGTCGGCTGCTGCCGCTCGAGCCGGTGCAGGTCCCAGCGGACGGCCACCGCCCGGGCGATCGCCGCTTCCACGTCTTTCCGGCCGTCCACCTGGCAGTCGACCGTGAACAGTCCGTCGTCCCCGGAGACCGTGCGGAGATCCACGCGCCTGACGCCGTCGACCGACGAGAGCGTCTCGCACAGCGCCGGCGCCGGCGCCCTCACCTGCACGGTCACCCGATTGGACTGCTCCACGGCGCGTTGCAGCCCCATCGGCGAGTCGATCGTCAGGAGCCGGCCGTGGTCGATGATGGCCACGCGCCCGCAGATCAGCGTCACCTCGGCGAGGATGTGCGTGCTGAGGAGCACGGCGTGCTCCGTCCCGAAGCGCCTGATCACCTCCCGGGTCTCGTGGATCTGGCCAGGGTCCAGACCGGCCGTGGGCTCGTCGAGCAGGAGCACATCGGGATCGCCGAGCAGTGCCTGGGCCAGCCCCAGCCGCTGCCGGTACCCTTTCGAGAGCTTGTAGATGTCCTGGTGGAACACCGCCTCGAGCCGACAGACGGCGCTCACGCGCTCCAGCTCGGCGGCCATCGCGGCGCGAGGCACGCCCTTGACCCTGGCCACGAACCGCAGGTAGGCGCCGACATCGAGCGTGTCGTAGAGCGGCGGGCGCTCCGGCGCGTAGCCGATGCGCCGGGCCGCCTCGACCCGCTGCGTCGCCATGTCGTGGCCGGCCACCATCACCCGGCCCGACGTCGCCGCGATGAATCCGGCGATCATCCGCAAGGTGGTCGTCTTGCCCGCGCCGTTGGGGCCGAGGAAGCCCAGGATCTCGCCGCGCGAGACGGTGAAGGACAGGTCGTGGATGACGGACGTGGAGCCGTAACGCTTGGAGACCGACTCGAGGACGATGACCGCAGGGGTGGACGTCGTCACGTCAACACGAAGGCCCCCCGGGAACGGGGGGCCTCTCCTCACTCCGACATCGGCGGGGGACTACTTATACCACTTGCCGCCGCC
>DATIEW010000420.1:0-15565 GCA_035455585.1 Vicinamibacterales bacterium
GACGTGCGCAACGACTTCCTCGCGCGCCTGCAGCAGATGCCGCTCGGCTACTACCAGGCGCGGCGGACCGGCGACCTCATGTCGCGGGCCACCAACGACCTCAACGCCGTGCGGATGATGATCGGGCCCGCGGTGATGTACTCCGCCAACACCATCCTGGTGTTCGTGGTCGCGATCATCCTGATGCTGTCGATCGACGCGCGCCTGACGCTCCTGGCGCTGCTGCCGCTGCCGCTGGTCTCGGTCAGCGTCAGGTATTTTGGACGCGCCATCCACACGCGCTTCGAGGCCATCCAGGCGCAGCTCTCCGACCTCAGCGCCGTCGTCCAGGAGGCGCTCGCCGGCGTGCGCGTCGTCCGCGCCTACAGGCAGGAGGCGCACGAGATCGAGCGCTTCAGGTCGGCCAACGAGGAGTACGTCCGCCGCAACCGGCGCCTGATCCGCCTCCAGGGCCTCTTCTATCCCAGCCTGACGCTGTTTCTCGGTTTCGGCGCGCTGCTGGTGCTCTGGCTCGGGAGCCGCGAGGTGATTCGCGGCCGCATCTCGCTGGGAGAATTCGTCGCCTTCAACGCGTATCTGGTGATGCTCAGCTGGCCGATGATCGCCTTCGGCTGGGTCACCAACATCCTGCAGCGCGGCATGGCGTCATGGAAGCGGATGCTCGAGGTGCTCGACGCCGTTCCCGATATCAGCGACCGGACCGCCACCGCCGCGGGCAACGCCCTCCGCATCGAAGGGTCCATCGAGATCCGTCATCTGACGTTCAGCTATCCCGGCACGGACCGGAGAGTGCTCGACGACATCTCGCTCAGGATCGAGGCGGGGCAGACCGTGGCGATTGTCGGCGCCACAGGTTCGGGCAAATCGACGCTGATCGGCCTGCTGCCGCGGCTTCACGAGCCGCCGCCGGGGACGGTCCTGATCGACGGCGTCGACGTGCGGGAGATTCCGCTGGCGAAGCTCCGCGCCGCGATCGGCTTCGTGCCCCAGGAGCCGTTCCTCTTCTCGGACACGCTTGCCTCGAACATCACGTTCGGAGCGCGGGGCGAGGAGGATCTCGCCGCTGCCGGAGCGCTGGAGGCCGCCGCGTCAATCGCGCGTCTGGACAAGGACGTCGAGGCGTTCCCGAAGGGCTACGGCACCATGCTCGGCGAGCGGGGCATCACGCTCTCGGGCGGCCAGAAGCAGCGCACGGCGCTGGCGCGGGCGCTCTACGTCGACCCTCGTATCCTCGTTCTGGACGATGCCCTGTCGGCGGTGGATACGTATACGGAAGAGGAGATTCTTGGGCGTCTCCGCGGCGTGATGCGCCAGCGCACGTCGATTATCGTGTCACACCGCGTCTCGACTGTCCGGCACGCCGACGAGATCGTCGTCTTCGACCAGGGCCGCATTGCTGAACGCGGGCGGCACGAGCGGCTCGTCGCGCGCGGCGGGCTCTACGCGGCGCTCTACCGGAAGCAGCTCCTCGAGGAGGAGCTGGCGGCGAGCTGACGGAAAGGGCGGCGTGGTCCACGAAGAAGAGGCCCTCGGCAAGGCGTACGACGCCGGATTGATGCGCCGGCTGCTCGGCTACCTCAGGCCGTACACGGCGCAGGCGGCCGTCGCGCTCGCGGCGATCGTGGCGGCGTCCATCCTTCAGCTCGCGCAGCCCTATCTCGTCAAGATCGCGATCGACGAGTACATCGCGACGGGCGACCTCGCCGGCATCGACCTCATCGCCGGCGCGTTTCTCGCGATCCTGCTGGCCTCGTTCGGCCTCGAATACCTGCAGACGTGGATCCTGCAGATGACCGGGCAGCAGATCATGTTCGACATGCGGATGCAGATCTACCGCCATCTGCAGCGCCTGGATCTCCGCTTCTACGACCGCAGCCCGGTTGGCCGGCTGATGACGCGGGTCACGAGCGACGTCGACGTCCTCAACGACCTGTTCACGGCCGGCGTCGTCTCGGTCTTCGGCGACGTGTTCACGCTGGCGGGCATCATGATCGTGCTCGTCGTGATGGACTGGCGGCTGGCGCTGGTAGCCTTCTCGGTGCTGCCGCTCATCGTGCTCGTCACGCAGTGGTTCAGGCGGCACGTGCGCGAATCCTACAGAAGGGTCCGCGTCTGGATCGCGCGCATCAACGCGTTCCTCCAGGAGCACATCACCGGCATGGCGACCGTGCAGCTCTTCCGGCGCGAGCGGCGCAGCACGGACCGCTTCGACGGGATCAACCGCGGGCACCGCGACGCCAACGTGGAGTCGATCTTCTACTACGCGGTCTTCTATCCCGCGATCGAAGTGATTGGCGCCCTCGCTTCGGCGCTGATCATCTGGTTCGGCGGCGGCTGGGCGCTCGAGGGCACGCTGACCCTCGGTGCGCTCGTGGCGTTTCTCCAGTACTCGCAGCGTTTCTTCCGGCCCATCAGCGACATGTCCGAGAAGTTCAACGTGCTGCAGGCTGCCATGGCCTCCTCCGAGCGGATCTTCAAGCTGCTCGATACGCCGGTCGCCATCGAGAGCCCCGCCGCGGCGGCGCCCCGAACGTCATGGCCGCGCGCCGCCGGCCACATCCGGTTCGACGGGGTGTGGTTCGCGTACAACGACGAGGAGTACGTGCTGCGCGACGTGTCGTTCGAGGTCCGGCCCGGCGAGCGCGTCGGCATCGTCGGCGCAACGGGCGCCGGGAAGTCCACGCTCATCAACCTGCTGCTGCGCTTCTACGACGTGTCGCGGGGCCGGATCCTCATCGACGGCACCGATGTCCGCGAGCTGCCGCTGGAACGGCTCCGCGAGGCCTTCACGCTCGTGCTCCAGGACGTTCATCTCTTCTCGGGCACGATTGCCGACAACATCCGCCTCGGGAACACCGCGATCGACGACGAGGGCGTGCGCGCGGCCGCATCGGCCGTCAACGCCAGCCGCTTCATCGAGCACCTGCCGCTCACCTACGCCCAGCCGGTGGCCGAGCGGGGCGCCACGCTGTCGGTCGGCCAGAAGCAGCTCCTGTCGTTCGCCCGGGCGCTCGCCTTCGACCCGCGCATCCTCATCCTGGACGAAGCGACGTCGAGCGTCGATTCCGAGACCGAGCTGCTGATCCGCGACGCGCTGCACGTGCTGATGGCCGGCCGTACGACCATCGCCATCGCGCACCGCCTCTCGACGATCCAGGACATGGACAAGATCCTCGTCCTTCACAAAGGCGAGCTGCGCGAGGTTGGATCACACCAGGAGCTGCTCGCTCGTCGAGGCATCTACTTCAGGCTCTACCAGCTGCAATACAAGGATCAGGAGATTCCGGCAGGCCAGGCCGCGGGCCGGTAGGGTTCGGGACCCGGGGTCCGGGGTCCGGGGTCCGGGATCCGGTGAGATCCTCAGATGAGCGGTTCCGCACGAACGGCGAACCGCGAACAGCGAACCGCGACCGCCCGATCACCTCGGAACTGAGATCGGTTCCTGGCTGGAAATCGGCCGGGAGGGCAGCGGCTGAGGGGTCGCCTCCCGCTGTCGGAAGAGGCTGTCGACCCGGCCGGGAGTGCTGGCGCGCGGGTTCCAGCCGAGCCTCAGGACGGTCACCTGGGCGGAGCGCCGGCCGAACCGCAGCGCTTCGTGACAGCTCCACATGTAGATGTCGATCTGCCGCCCCTGGACCTTGGGCCCCGTGTCCATGACCGTGTAGATGCCGTTGTACGGTTCGGCCAGCCTGTCGACCTGGATGACCGATCCCACGGGCAGCAGGTCAGGGTCGGCGGCAGCAATGCCCGTCCGGACGTTGACCCCCGAGGCGGTCGTTGTTCCTTTGCAGTAGGCCGTCGCCTTGAACCGGAGCCGCGTCCCGGGCGCCGGCGGAGCCGTGTCCTCCCGGAGCTCCGACTGCCGGGCCGCATGTTTCGAGTCGAACGCGGTCACCTCGTACAGCAGGGCAAAGGCCACGGCCCCGATGGCGGTTGCAGCGATCTTGCGCCCGGTCGAACGCGAGAGATACATGCTGAATTCTGCTGGGGGTTGGGTCCAATATACCGGGAGGGCGAGGCGCACGTAAAGCCCCAGCCCGGGCATACTACCCGGAAGCAGGCAGACAAGTCGTTTGGATTCAGCATCTTATCGTTGCAATACGAATCGGGGTCGGGGGTGCCGGGATTCGCGAGTCGCGGTTCACGGTTCGTAGTTCGGGGTCCGGGGTCCGGGTCCGGGGTCCGGCATTCCGGGATCCGAAACCATCCACGAACCTCGAACCCCGAACTACGAATAGCGAACCCCGACGAGCTTCAGAAATGAACGTAGCCGACGGGCAGCTCGGCGACGTGGTCCCCGCGGGCGATCACCAGGGCTCGATCGGCGGTGAGCTCGCCAATCTCCGTGACCGGAACGCCTCGAAAGAGACGCGCGGCGGCACGGAGACGGGAGCGGCGCTTCGGAGGAACCGCAAACAGCAGTTCGTAATCGTCGCCTCCGGCAACGGCCAGATCGACCGCGTCCTGGCCGACTCCGGAACACCAGATCGGGACGCCCGGGTGGATGGGGAGGCTGGCCGCGTCGATGCGGGCCCCCGCGCCAGAGGCCTCGGCCAGCTGGCGGACGGCATCGGCGAGCCCGTCGCTGAGGTCGATGCAGGCGCCGGCCGATCTCGTCCGGCCAAGCAGTGTCCCCACCCTCGTCCTGGGGGCCGGGCGGCGATACCGCGCGACACACTCGGCGAGGGCCTGGTCCGCGGGCGACATCCGGGGGGTTGTGGCGTTGGCCCGGAGCCACGCGAGTCCTGCCGCGGCGCCACCGACGGAGCCGGTGACGTAGAGGGCATCGCCAGGCCGGCCGCCATCCCGCCGCAGCACCTTGCGAGGTCCCACCGACCCCACCAGCGTCACATCCACTACCAGCGGGCCGGGAGACCGGCTGAGGTTGCCGCCGGCGACCGCCACGGCGGCTGGCGCCGCGGCGACGAGCAGCCCGTCGATCAGATCGTCGAGGTCCGCAATCGTGGTCGAAGCCGGCAGCAGCAACGAAAGGAGAACGAACCGTGGCACGCCGCCCATGGCAGCCACATCGCTCAGGTTGACGGCTACCGCCTTGTACCCCACGTCGCTCATCGCCGAAAAGCGACGATCGAAGTGGACGCCTTCGACGAGCACGTCCGTGGTCAGTACGTTCAGCGCGCCGCGATCCGGCGCCGCGACCGCAGCATCGTCGCCGATGCCGACGAGGAGTTGTGGAGGGGAAGGAGGAAGGCGCCGCCGGATCCGCTCGATCAGGCCGCGCTCGCCGACGTCGGAGACCGGAACAGCCTTGACACTAGCGGGCGTAGTCAACGGCCCGGGTCTCCCTGATGACGGTGACCTTGATCTGCCCGGGGTACTCCAGCTCGTTCTCGATCCTGCGGGCGATGTCCTTGGACAGCCAGACGGTCTCCTCGTCGGACACGCGATCGCTCTCGACGACAATCCGAATCTCGCGGCCGGCCTGGAGCGCGAACGCCTTGGACACGCCGTTGAACGAGTCCGCGATGTTCTCCAGCTTCTCGAGCCGCTTCACGTAGGACTCGAGGATGTCGCGGCGCGCTCCCGGCCGGGCCGCCGAGATCGCGTCGGCCGCCTGCACGATCATCGCCTCGAGCGACGGCCAGTCGATGTCCATGTGGTGCGCGGCGACGGCCTGCAGCACCGGCTCGGTCTCGCCGTGCCTCCGCAGGAACTCCAGGCCGAGTTCGAGATGCGTGCCCTGGAGATCGCGGTCGATGGCCTTGCCGATGTCGTGCAGGAACGCGGCGCGTACCGAAACATGGCTGTTCAACCCGATCTCGCGAGCCATGATGCCGGCCAGCAGCGCCACCTCCTTCGAATGGTTGAGCACGTTCTGTCCGTAGCTCGTCCGGAACTTGAGCCGGCCCATGAGGCGGAGGACCTCTGGGTGCAGGTCGAACAGGCCGAGATCGAACGCGGCGGCCTCCCCCTCGCGACGAACCGTTTCCTCCATCTCGCTCTTCACCTTCTCGACGATCTCTTCGATGCGCGCGGGATGGATCCGTCCGTCGACGATGAGCCGCTCGATCGCCTGGCGCGCGACCTCGCGCCGCAGGGGATCGAAGCTGGAGAGGATGATGGCACCTGGTGTGTCGTCGACGATGAGCTCGACGCCCGTGGCGGTTTCGAGGGCGCGGATGTTGCGGCCCTCGCGGCCGATGATGCGCCCCTTCATGTCGTCGCCGGGCAGATCCACGACCGAGACCGTCGTTTCGATCGCGTGCTCGGCGGCGCTGCGCTGGATGGCGTCGGTGATGATCTGCCGGGCCCGCATGGCGGCCGTCTCGCGCGCCTCGGCCTCGAGGCGCTTGATCAGGTTGGCGGCGTCGCGGCGGGCCTCGTTTTCGATCTGCTTCAGGAGCAGGTCGCGCGCCTCCTCGGCGGTGAGCGAGGCGACGCGCTGCAGCTCGCGCTGGCGGTCCGCGACGAGCTCGTCGGCGCGGACGCGGGCTTCGACGGCCGCCTCCTCGAGCGTCGCAAGCGCCCGTTCGCGCTGGCGAAGCTCCTGCTCGAGCCGGTCGGAGACGGCGAGCCGATCGGCGAGCGCACGGGTCTTGTCCGCGAGCGCCTCTTCGAGGCCGACGATTTCGCGGCGCCTCTCGCGAGCCTGGCGCTCGGCGTCAGCGGCGAGCTCGTGGGCCCTTTCGCGCGCTTCGAGGATCGTCTCTTTCCGGAGCGCTTCCGCGTTCCGTTCAGCCTCGCGGACGATTCGTTCCGCGTCCGCCTGCGCGCGCCCGAGGGTCGCTGCAGCCAGACGCTTCCGGGAGGCCAGCCACCAGAAGAAGATTCCTCCGGCGACCAATGCGGTGATGACGAGATTGATGAGCAGGTCGACGGCCGGTAGACCCATGCGTGTCCCCGTCGCGTATGTGAACCCGCCGCAGGCGGTCACGCCACGGTCCACGGCGGACGGCGCACGCGCGCGACGCCCGTTACCCGGGATTCTCCGTCCTGCAACGAGCTGGTTCTGGGAAGGGCCCCGCTTTGCCGTGTGGGGAGGTCGGATGAACCTGCGCAAAGCAGGTGGAACCGCTGCACAAGCCGCGCTTCAGGCTTCCTCTCGCAGAGGCATGCACACCGCGCAGCGTCGCGATCCTCTTATGGTGAAACGTTGGCTCAAACGAGCCTCCGGACCATCACGGGCAAAGCAGGGAACTCGAACTCCTCGCCGATCTTACTTCAGCCGGGCTGCTGCCGTCGAGCCGGGCGCCGGAGCCTCCCAGGCCTGACCGTCGGCGAGCACGACGTCAAGCATCCGCTCGAGCTCCCCCGCGCGGTGGGCGAGGCCCGCCTGCCGCGCGCGCACCTCGCCGCAGGCGCTGAAGTACTCGTCGGCGATGTTGAGGGCCGCCAGCACCGCCACCTTCAGGGTGTCGCCAGCCGTGCACTCCTTCGCAGCCATCCGCATCTTCTCGTCCACATAGGCCGCCAGCTCCGCGACGTAGGTCGCGTCGAGACTGCTCCGGATCGGGTAGCGCTGCCCGTGAATCTCGACGTGCACAACGCGGCCGGCCGGTGCATCCGTGGAGGGTCGTTCACTCATTGGCGTGAGGCGTCCATCCTAGCGTGGGGTTCCGCCCCACACCCCCGCCTTCGCGCGAAGCGCTACGGCGGGCCGCCGTAGCCCTGGCGGAGGCTGGCCGGCTCGGTCGCTTGCGGGGCCCCCGGCGCCCCGCGCCGCTCCGTCCCACCCCACGATGCACAAAACGCATCGTGGGGGCCCCGGTTCGCAGGCGCGCCGTGCGCGCCTCGGTCGTGCTAGCGAGAATCTGACACGCTCGTACACACCCTGGCTGTGCAAGCACGGCTACAGGTTCAGGCTCTCGATCTGCTGGAGCATGTCGCCGACGCGAGCGCGGATGAGGTCACGCTCCTCCCTGAGCGCCATGATCTCGGCGCCGGCGCCCTCGGCGTCGTTGAGACGGGCGCGCGCCGCTTCGAGTTCCCGCAGGAGCCGCGAATTCTCGTCCGTCATTCTCGCGGAGTCCGCGCGGAGCCGCTCGATCAGACCCACCAGCAGCCTCAGTTTTTCTTCCAGCCGGTCGATCGGCTCGAGATCGACCGCCCGGCTCGCAACAGCTTTGGCCAACGCTCTCTCTCCTTCTGACTCATCACCGGCGCTCGGCCCCGTGCGCGGCGGCGAGCGCCGCCAGAACACCGCTGGTGGCTTCGTCGGCCTCGCGATCGGTCAGCGTCCGGTCCGTCGCGCGGAACGTGAGCCGGAACGACAGGCTCACGCGCCCTTGCGGAACCCCTTGCCCCCGATACCGATCGAATTCGACGACCGACACCAGCGTCGCTGGCGCCGCGGAACGGATCGTGCCACGAACGGCGGCGGCAGGCAAGACTTCATCGACGAGAATCGAGAGATCGCGGACGATCGACGGGTACCTCGGCAGCAGTTCGGCGCGCAGGTCTCCGCCGGGCGAACCGGCGGCGATCGCTTCCAGATCGAGTTCGGCCGCGTAGATCTCCTCCGATGGCGGGAAGCCGCGCGCCTCTGCGACGTCCGGCGCGAGCTGACCGACGCTCCCGAGCGTGCGCATCGATCCGTCGACCCGTGCGAGGACCTCCGCCGTGCGGCCGCGCACGAGGAACGAACGCTCCGCCGGCCTGAAGTCAGGTTCGATCCCGAACGCGGCGCAGATCTGCTCGACGACTCCCCGGGCGTCGAAGAAGTCCACGGTGCGGGCCGGCAGCGACCAGTGCGGGTCCACGGCGGCGCCGCACCACAGGAACGCCGCAGCGCGGCCCTCGCCGTCGCCCGTGAAGCGGCTGCCTGTCTCGAAGAGCCGCACGTCGCGGCGTTCGCGCCGCCGGTTGTGCGCGCAGGCGTCGAGCAGTCCCGGCAGGATCGAGGGGCGCAGCACCGCGAACTTCTCGGAGAGCGGGTTCGCGATGGGGATCGGCTCGGAGCCTGGTGTGCAGAAGGGCTGCGCGGCCTGCCGCTCGATGAACGCAAAGGTCATCGCATCGCTGAAGCCGGCAGACGTCAGCACCCGCCGCACGAGCCGCTCCCGGCCGATGCGCGGATCGGGCTGGGGCTGGGGGGCGGTCAGCGCCGGGAAGGTCACCGGCAGCCGATCGTAGCCGTAGTGGCGTCCCACGTCCTCGACGAGGTCGGCTTCGCGGGACACATCCACGCGCCAGGTGGGAACCCCGACGATCCAGCCCGGCCCGGCCGCGTCGCGCGCGGGCTCGACAGTGAACCCGAGCGGCTCCAGAAAACGAGGCACGTCCGGCGCGGGAATCTCCTGTCCGAGGAGCCTCGCCAGTCCCGCGGCGCGGAGGCGAAGACGCACGGGCGCGCGCGGCGACGGGTACCGATCGGTGAGAGGACCGCGCGGCACGCCGGCGCCGATGCGTGCCATCAGCGCCGCTGCGCGGGCAATCGCGGCGGGCGGCGCGGCGATGTCTGCGCCGCGCTCGAAGCGAAGCGACGCTTCCGTCTTGAGCCCGAGCCGCTTGCTCGTCCGGCGGACCGACGCCGGGTGGAAGTACGCGCTCTCGAGCGCGATGAGTCCGGTCCCGGGCCCGACCTCGGACGCAGCGCCCCCCATCACGCCGCCGATCGCCGCGGCCCGCTCGGCATCCGCAATGATCAGCATGTCCGGATCGACCTGGCGCTCGACGCCGTCGAGCGTCTGCAGTCGTTCGCCGCGGCGGCCGCGCCGGATCACGAGCGTCCGGCCGGCCAGCCGTTCCAGGTCGAAGGCGTGCAACGGCTGGCCCAGATCGAGCATCACGTAGTTGGTCACGTCGACGACGTTGTTGATCGGCCGGATGCCGGCGGCCTCCAGCCGTTCGCCGAGCCAGGCCGGCGAGGGCCCGGTCCGCACCTCGAACACCTGAGCGCAGTAGCGCGGACAGAGATCGGGATCCTCGAGCACGACGTCGAGACGCTCGGCGGGGCCGGAGGAGGCGGGCTCCGCTTCGGGCGGCGCCTCGAGCGGCAGCCCCCAGATGGCGGACGCTTCGCGCGCGAGCCCCACGTGGCTCATGCAGTCCGGCCTGTTCGCCGTGATCTCGAAGTCGATGACGGCCAGACGGCCGTGTTCCACGGCAGCGACCTCGAAGCCGCGCAGGCTCAGCTCCCGCGCGACCTCGTCGGCGTCGCCCGGCACCTGCACCCAGTCCCGCAGCCAGGGAAGGACGATCTTCACAGCGGGAACTGCTCCAGGAACCGGAGGTCGTTCTCGTAGAAGAGACGGATGTCCTCGACGCCCCACTTGAGGAGCGCGACCCGTTCGATGCCGAGGCCGAAGGCAAACCCGGTGTAGCGTTCGGGGTCGTACCCGACGGCTTCGAACACCGCCGGATGGACCATCCCGCTGCCGAGAATCTCGAGCCAGCCGCTCCGCTTGCACATCGCGCAGCCGGCGTCGTCCGGTCGATTGGCGGCGGATTTGGGCCCGAGGCCGGTCCCGCCGCAGGCCGCGCAGCTGATGTCCACTTCGGCGCTGGGCTCGGTGTAGGGGAAGAAGCTCGGACGGAAGCGCAGCTGGCGATCGGGTCCGAACAGCTCCCGCAGGAAAGCGAACAGCGTGCCCTTGAGATCCGCGAGCGACACGTCCTCGCCGACGACCAGCCCCTCGACCTGCGTGAACATCGGCGTGTGGGTCAGATCGAAGTCGTCGCGCCGGTACACCCGGCCCGGTGCGATGAGGCGCACCGGGGGCGGATGCTGCTCCATGTAGCGGATCTGCATGCCCGACGTATGCGTGCGGAGGAGCGTCGCGGGCGATCCGGCTGCCGAGCGGACCGGCGTGCCGAGATAGAGCGTGTCCTGCATGTCGCGCGCCGGATGCTCGGGGGGCAGGTTCAGCGCCTCGAAGTTGTGATAGTCGTCCTCGAGCTCGGGGCCTTCGATGATCAGAAACCCGAGTCGAGTGAAGATCGCCTCCATGCGCTCGCGGAGGATGGTCAGCGGATGCTGGTGACCGAGTCGGGGCGGACGTCCCGGCAGCGTGACGTCGACGGCCTCCAGAGCCTGACGGGACGGCGGGAGGTCGGCCTCGCGCGCGGAGAGCCGCGCGTCGATGTGAAGCTTGAGATCGTTGGCGAGCTGACCCAGGCGCGGCCGCTCGACGGGAGGCGCCGAGCCGAGCGATTTCAGCAGGTGGGAAACCAGCCCGCCCTTGCGCGAGACGTAGCGGTCACGCACGGCTCGCAGGTCGGCGGCGCTGGACGCCTGCGCCAGATCGCTGTCGAATCTGGCGCGCAGCTCGTCGATGTGTCGGGCGGGATCCTCCATGGCGGTCATGCCCCCTTCACCGCCGGCCGCCAGCTGCGCGCCGTCTGGTTGGCCCCACGTCGGCGAACCGGGCGCCACGCTCCGGCAGTCGCTTGCCGATTCGGCGGAGACGGGCCGCTGGCTGTCGGTTCGAGGAAAATCAGGGCCGGGCCGCCTGGCGCTTCGCTGGCGCAGGCTTTCTGGCAGCGGCCATGTCGGCCAGGCGCGCGAACGCCGCCGGGCTGGTGACGGCGAGCTCCGCCAGGTGCTTGCGATCGATCGGATTGCCGGCTGCCTTGAGCCCGGCGATGAGCTGCCCGTAGGTCAGCCCATGCTCGCGTGCCGCGGCGTTGATCCGCAGGATCCAGAGGCGGCGGAAATCCCGCTTCTTCCGCCGACGGCCGACGTAGGCGTACTTGAGCGCCGTATCGACCGATTCCTTGGCGGCACGGTACAGCTTGCTCTTGGTCTGATAGAAGCCCTTCGCGCGGGCCAGCAGCTTCTTGCGCTTGGCCCTGCGGACGTTTCCACGCTTGACTCTCGGCATTGTCTCCTCTCACACCCGCAAACACGGTTCGAACGAACCGCCGAATCCCGCGACCTGACGGCGGGTCACTACGGCAGCATCTTCCTGAGCGCGGCCTGATCGGCCGGCGACACGACGATCGTGCCTCGAAGCGCGCGCTTGCGGCTGCGCGTCTTGCTCGTCAGGATGTGCTGCTTGAACGCCTTGCTGCGGACGAACTTCCCCGTCCCCGTCTTCTTGAACCGCTTGGCGGCTCCTCTGTGCGTCTTCAGTTTTGGCATGACCGGTTACTCCGCAGGCCGTTCCGTCTCCCGCCTGGGCGCCGGGCGCTTGGACCCCGCGCGCTGCGACAGGATGGTGTGCATCTGGTTGCCTTCCTGCCGCGGGGCCGTCTCGGCGATGGCGATCTCGCCGAGGTCCTCGATCAGGCGCTCGAGAATGCGGCGTCCGATCTCCGGATGCGCCATCTCGCGGCCGCGGAAGAAGATCGTCGCCTTGACCTTGTCGCCGTCGGCCAGGAAACGCTCGATGTGTTTCTTCTTGAACTGGTAATCGTGCTCGTCGACCTTCGGCCGGAACTTGATCTCCTTGACCTCGATGATCCTCTGGTGCTTCTTGGCCTGACGGGCGCGTTTCTGCTCCTGGTACTGGTACCGTCCGAAGTCCATGATGCGACAGACGGGCGGGTTGGCGGTGGCGGCGATCTCGACGAGGTCGAGTCCCTTCTGGCGCGCGATCGCAAGCGCCTGCTGCGGCGGCATGATGCCGAGCTGCTGACCGGTGTCGTCGATGACGCGCACCTCGCGGACCCTGATCCGTTCGTTCACCCGCGTGCGGTCGTCCCGCCGGGGGCTTCTGTCGAATGCGATACCTACCTCCTTGAAGCGCCGATGGATGCGGTCGAGCGTCCCGTGATGGCCCGATTACCCGGCCCTTCGCAGTTCCGCCGCGCCCCGGCTGCAAATCTCGTCCTGCGCCGCGGCGATGAACGCATCGATCCGCTGGGCCCCCTGGTCGCCGTGGAGCCGGCTCCGCACGGCGACGGTTCCGTCGGCCTGCTCCCTGTCCCCGACTACCAGCATATAGGGGATCTTCTGTAATTGAGCCGCGCGGATCTTATACCCGATCTTCTCCTGGCGCGCGTCGAAGTCGACCCGCAGGCCCGCCGCCGCCAGACGGTCGCGAACCGTGCGGCCGTAGTCCTGGTGGCGATCGGAGATCGGGAGCACCACCGCCTGCACCGGCGCCAGCCAGAGCGGGAACGCGCCCGCGTAGTGTTCGACGAGCAGCGCGATGAACCGCTCGAAGCTGCCGAAGATGGCCCGGTGGATGACCACAGGACGGTGCTCCGCGTTGTCCGCGCCGACGTACTTCAACTCGAACTGCTGCGGCAGCTGGTAATCGAGCTGAATCGTGGCGCACTGCCACTTCCGGCCGATCGCGTCGGTGACGTCGAAGTCGATCTTCGGCCCGTAGAACGCGCCGTCTCCTTCGTTGATCGTGTAGACGACGCCGACCGCGTCGAGAGCCTTCTTCAGCTCGGCTTCCGCGTGGTTCCACGTGCTGACCTCGCCGAGAAACTCCGCCGGCCGCGTCGAGAGCTTCATCTCCGGGGTCAACCCGAAGTCGCCGTAGACGCGCTGCACGAGGCGCAGCAGTCGCTCGACTTCCTCGCCGATCTGATCTTCGCGAAGAAAGATGTGCGCGTCGTCCATGATGAACTCGCGCACGCGGGTCAGGCCGCTCAGCACCCCCGATGCTTCCATGCGGTGCAGTACGCTCTGCTCGTGGATTCGCAGCGGCAGGTCGCGGTAGCTCCGGACGTCGCTCGCGAACAGCAGCATGTGCCCCGGGCAGTTCATCGGCTTGAGGGCGGCCAGTTCCTCGTCGCCCGGCGACTGGATCAGGAACATGTTCTCGCGGTAGTGCGTCCAGTGGCCTGACTTCTCCCAGAGCGCCTTGTTGAAGACGAGCGGCGCGCGCACCTCGATGTAGCCGGCCGGAACGAGGATCTCCCGCATGTAATTGCCCAGCAGGTGCACCAGCGTCGTGCCCTTGGGCAGCCAGAACGGCTCGCCGGGCGCCCACGGGTGAAACCAGAACAGCTCGAGCTCGCGGCCGATCTTGCGGTGGTCGCGCTTCTTCGCCTCCTCCAGCCGATCCAGATATGCTCTCAGCTCCGCATCGCTGAAGAACGCTGTCCCGTAGATCCGCTGCATGGGCTGGTTGCGGGCGTCCCCCTTCCAGTACGCGTTGGACGCGTTGAGCAGCTTGAACGCCTTCAGACGGCCCGTGGACGCCACGTGAGGGCCGACGCAGAAATCCACGAACGTGTCGCGGTCCTTGATCGTGTAGCAGGACACCTCGGACTGGCCGGCGGTCTTCTCCTCGATCAGCTGCACCTTCAACGGTTCGCCTCTCTCCGCGAAGAAGCGTGTGGCCTCGTCACGCGGCCACATCTGCCGCTCGAAGGGCAGATCGGCCGCCGCCAGCTCCCGCATCCTGGCTTCGATCGCCTCGAGATCCTCGGGCACGAAGGGGCGTTCGACGACGAAGTCGTAGAAGAAGCCTTCGTCGGTGGCCGGCCCGATGCCGCACTGCGCGCCGGGGAAGAGGTTCGTCACGGCCGACGCCATGAGGTGAGCCGTGCTGTGACGGTAGACGGAGAGCGCCTCGGGACTCTCCGGCGTCACGATGCGCAGCCGGGCGTCCCGCCGCAGAGGGTAGGACAGATCGACGAGCCGATCGTCCACCACTGCGACCAGCGCGGCGCGCGCGAGGCGGGGAGAGATCTGTGCCGCCACCTCGCCGGCCGTGGTTCCGGCGGACACTCGTCGGCTGGAGCCGTCGGGCAGCGTAACGGTGATCTCGTTCATTGAAAGCTGGGGTTGCGGGCGGCTTGCCAACCGTAGCTCACGCTCCGGCTGGCGCGCGTGAAGCGACGGCTGGTAGGCACGGGCAGACTCGAACTGCCGACCTCCTGCGTGTCAAGCAGGCGCTCTAACCAACTGAGCTACGCGCCTATGTCTTGAAAACACTGGCCTTACCGGAACGGTCAGTCTACCAGAGAGACTGAGCCCGGGTCAATCTTGCCGGCGCGCTGCGAGACGGCGCGGCCTGTCGGGCCGCACGCGTCTCGTCGACAGAAGAAGGGATGGGAACCTCAGTTGAGCGCCGACTTCAGAGCCTTGCCGGCGCTGAAGCGCACGACGCGCCGCTTGGGGATCTTGATCGACGCGCCCGTCTGGGGGTTCCGCGCCGTGCGCGCCTTGCGCTGCGCGGTCTTGAACGTGCCGAAGCCGACGAACGTGATGGGCTGGCCTTTCTTGAGCGACTTGGTCACGCCTTCGATGAATGAATCGACGGCGGCTGCCGCGTTCGCTTTCGTGATGCCGGTATCCTGCGCGATCTTGGTGATGAGGTCCTGTCTGTTCATGATGCCTCCGGACGGAAGGGGGCGCGAAGCCTTGTACGACGCGGCTTCACGCGGTGTCGAAACGTATGCGGTTATACGCTTGTGATGGCGGCGTGTCAACTAGACCCGGGGGGCTTCGCCCCGCCGGCCCCCCCATCGCCGTCGCTCGCGGGGGCCCCTTCGCCCCGCTCCGCTCCGGCGGGGCGCGCCTTTGGCGCGCCCGGCGAACATCGTGGTCGCGGTTGACGGTTCGTAGGTCGCAGTTCGTGGTTCGCGGTTCGCGGTTCGTGATCGCGCCTGCGATAGGAGGTTGTCGAGAATGGCGGCGCGGCCGCTCACGCGGCCGCTTTCGCCGCGATGCGCTCGAGGGCCCGCTCGAGGATGAGAT
>DATIEW010000421.1:0-3461 GCA_035455585.1 Vicinamibacterales bacterium
CGGCCGTGTCCTTGATTGGCACCAGCTTCCTGAAGTACGCGGCCAGCGCGTCCATCTGCTCCTGCGACTGGGCCAGGGCGACTCCGGGTTTCAAACGGCCGACGACTCGCAGGAAGACGTTGATCCTGGAGCCCGCGGCGAAGTCCATTCGCAGCGGTGTCCAGACGTCGACGTTGCGCTCGATGTTCGTTCCCGGCGGGAACAGGATTTCGAAGCCGGGCTCGAGAACACCGATGACGTCGTAGCGCAGACGGCCGACCGACACCACGGTGCCAACCACGGCGGCGTCGCCGCCGAATCGGCGCTGCCAGAACTCGTAGCTCAGCACGGCGATCGGCGGCGGCGGAGGCTGCTGCGTGCCTGGCGCGGCCTGACCCGCGAGAGGCTGCACGGGCGGCAGGCCTTCCTCGTCGGTGAAGTCGCGGCCGAGGCGCATGCGCGCGCCGAGCACGCGGAACAGATTGGGTGTCGTGCCGCCGGTTCTGATCACCTCCGCCTCGACCTGCCCCGCGTCGCCGGTCACGACCTGCCGGCCGGTCGTCAGCGCCGCCACCCCCTCGAACAGCGTGCCCCGCTCGCGCAGGTCCGCGAAGTCGGCCGGCGGCCATGGAAAGTCCCTCACGTTGCGGTTCCGCATGTCCTGCCAGATGTGGACCAGCCGCTCGGAGTCAGCGTAGGGCAGCGGGCGCAGGAGGACGGCATTGACGACGCTGAAGATCGCCGTCGAAGCGCCGATGCCGAGCGCAAGCGCCAGAGACGCCGTCAGGGCAAAGCCGGGGCTCTTGCGCAGTGTTCGGAACGCCTGGCGGAAATCGGGCAGGAATGCGCTCATGACGCAGCCTCCTGGTGCGTCAACTTCCAACGCCCAACCAACTTCCAAGGCACCTGATTCCGGGCTTGGTTGCCGGAACCCGACTTCGAGCTCCAGAAAGGGGCGGTCGACCTGATCTCCTTGGGCGTTGGGAGTTGGAGCCTTGGGAGTTGATCCGGTTTCTTCTCATTCTCTCAGAACTCACGATTTCAGCAACCAGCACCCGTCCCCCGCCGTCTAATTCTTCCGTTGGCCGGAAGAAATCCCGGCCGCGAGGATGCTCATGCCGCCAGCCCTCAGCCAGAGTGAAGTCCTGATCCTTGTGGCGATTGCCCGCCTCGGGGACGAAGCCTACGGCGTCACGATCCGCCAGGAGCTGCACGATTGCACGGGCCGGGACGTGTCGATGGCCGCGGTGTACGCCGCGCTCGACCGGCTGGAACGGCGCGGGCTGGCCCGGGCGCGGCTGTCCGAGCCGCTGCCTGAGCGGGGCGGCAGGGCCCGGCGGCTCTACGCCCTCACGCCCGCTGGCCGCGCGATCGTCCTGCGCGAGAGGGACATCGCGCTCAGGATCTGGCAGGACCTGCCGCTCGAGGCCGGGGAACGCCGCCGGTGACTCCCAAAGCGGTCACGGGCATGATTACAGCGGCATTCGACCGCCGATGCATCCCCGCTGACTGCGTTGCTCCTCCTTCAAACATGCCCAATATTCTCAGTCGTCGCGCCTTGTCAGCGGGGCGCCTCGGCGGCCTCGGTGCCTCGCCGTAATCATGCCCTGGACCACTAGGCTCGCCAGGCGGCTGCTCGGCTGGCTCATGCCGGCGGATTTGCGGGATTTCTTCCTCGACGATCTCGATGAAGCCTTCTCGATCCGCGTCGCCAGTCAGGGTCGATGGCGGGGCGCATTCTGGTACTGGCGTCAGGCCATCACGGGCCTGCCGTTCATCCTGCGGATCCGAATCCGCGTCGGGCTGACGAATCACACACCGGAGGTGTCAGGGATGACCGCCATCGATACGCTCGTTCAGGATGTCCGGCACGCCGTCCACATCCTCGCCACGTCTCCCGGCTTCACGCTGGCCGCGGCGACCACGCTGGCCCTCGGCATCGGCGCCAACACCGCGATTTTCAGCGTAATCCGAACGGTCATCCTTCAGCCCCCGCCGTATGGCGCTCCCGATCGTGTCGTGATGATCTGGAACGATGCGGAGCGGAGTGCCATCACGCATCTGTCCGTGCGCGAGGTCGTCAGCTACCGCGAGAGCACCCGAAGCCTGGAGCACGTCGCGGCCTACACCGAGGCCGGCGCGAATCTCACAGGCGGACAGGAGCCCGAGCGCGTGAGGGCCGCCTATGTCACGGCAGGCCTGTTCGATGCGCTTGGTGTGCCGGCGCTCCTGGGGCGTACGTTTCTCGATGCCGAGGATGCGCCAGGCGCAGACGCCGTGGTCGTGCTCGGGCACGGCCTGTGGCAGCGACGCTTCGGTGCCGTCACGGACATCGTCGGACGGACGATCCCCGTGAATGGCAGCCCGCGGACGGTGGTCGGCGTCATGCCCCCTTCGTTCCGTCTGCCGCTCGACTACCGTGCCGGCCGGCCGACGGAGCTCTTCGTGCCGCTCGGCATCGATCCCGCGAATCTGGGAGCATGGGGAGACCGATCGTACATCGGCGTAGGCCTGCTCCGCGCTGGAACTGCGCCGGCAGCAGCCACCAGCGAGTTCAAGATCATCAGCGACGGCTGGATTCGGGCGGGATTCGTGGCCGATCAGGGCGACGGCCGCCTGGCCCGCTCCGCGATTCCCGTCCAGGAGCTCATCACCGGCGAGGTACGCCGCCCGCTGCTCATCCTGCTTGGCGCCGTCGGCTTCATCCTTCTCATCGCGTGCGCGAACCTCGTCAACCTCCTCCTGGCACGAGCCGATCTGCGCCGGCGGGAGGTGGCTGTACGCGCCGCACTGGGGGCTGTGCGGGGGCGGATCGTCCGTCAGCTCCTGACGGAGAGTCTGCTGCTTTCGATCGTGGGAGGCGTGCTCGGCCTGGCCATCGCCTACGCAGGCACCGCGGCGCTGACCGCCATCGGCTGGGCCGGCGTGCCGCGCCTCGAGGAAGCCGGCATCGGCGCAGACGCTCTGGCGTTCGCGGCGGCGCTGACCGTCGTGAGCGGTATCGTGTCCGGGCTGGCGCCGGCCTTCAGCCTCTCCCGGCCCGATCTCTCACGCGTGCTCCAGGACGGAGGCCGGAGCGGCACTCCGGGGCGCACGAGACTGGCCATCCGCCGCGCACTCGTTGTCTTTCAGCTCGCGTGCTCGGTCGTGCTCGTCATCGGCGCCGGACTTCTTGTGCGCAGTCTCGTCGAGCTGTATCGAGTCGATCTGGGATTCGACCCGCGGAACGTGCTCACCGCGCAGCTCCTGCTTCCCCCGTCGGACTATCCCGAATCGGCGGACGTTGTCCGGTTCTACCGCCGGATCACCGAGCGTGCGGCGCAGCTGCCCGGCGTCACGGCCGCGGGCGCGGTGCGCGTGCTGCCGCTGTCGCGCATGATCGGCAACTGGTCGATCACGCTGGAAGGCCGGCCGCACTCGCGCGAGGAGAACCCGAACGCGGACTTTCAATGGGTCACGCCCGGCTACTTCGAGGCGATGGG
>DATIEW010000422.1:0-3183 GCA_035455585.1 Vicinamibacterales bacterium
ATCGCCGCTGCGCGTGCAGCACCTCGATGCCGGCCGCGAAGGCGAGCAGCCAGCCCACGCGCGACGTAGGGAACTCCGCGGGGCTGAACGGCGTGGCCAGCGCGAGCAGTCCGAGAAAGACCGTCACGACGGCAAGGCTGGTGACCGCGGGCTGTCTGTCCGATGCTCTCGTGCGGAACATGCGCTGGATCGCAGTGAAGAGGATACTGCAGCCAACTCAATTCCCAACTCCCAACGTCCAACTCCCAACTCCCGAGCACTCGCGTCCGTCTCCGGGAAGCTTGGGAGTTGGGGATTGGGAGTTGGGAGTTGACGCTAGGGCACCAGAACGGCGGCGCCGATCAGCCGTCCTTCACGCAGGTCGGCCAGCGCACGATTCGCTTCGGGCAGCGGATACGGCCGTACGTGCGTCCTGATGGATACCGTTGCCGCCAGCGCGAGGAACTCCCGCGCATCGCCGCGCGTGAGATTGGCGACGGAGCGGACGGTGCGCTCCTCCCAGAGCAGGCGGTACGGGAACGCGGGGATGTCGCTCATGTGAATGCCCGCGCAGACCACGACGCCGCCCGGCCTGACGCGCGACAGCGCCTCGGGCACGAGCGCCCCGACCGGCGCAAAGATGATCGCGCTGTCGAGCGGTGCGGGAGGTGCCTCGCGCGAGGAGCCTGCCCACGCCGCCCCGAGCTCGAGCGCAAAACGCCGCGCCGGCTCGTCGCCTTCTCTGACGAAGGCATGGACCTCGCGCCCGTCGTGGCGGGCCAGCTGTGCAATGATGTGCGCCGCCGCGCCGAAGCCGTAGATCCCCACGCGTGGCCCATCCCCGGCCATGCGGTAGGCCCGGTACCCGATCAGTCCGGCACAGAGCAGAGGCGCAGCATGCCGGTCGTCGTACGAGGCGGGCAGCGGGAAGCAGAACCTCGCGTCCGCGACGGCGTAGTCCGCGTAGCCGCCATCGATCTGGTAGCCGGTGAAACGCGCCCGCCTGCAGAGGTTCTCGCGCCCGGCGAGGCAGAACTCGCACTCCCCGCACGACCATCCCAGCCAGGGGATGCCGATTCGGTCTCCGGGCGCCGCCGTCGTCACACCGGGACCGGTCTGCTGGACTTCGGCGACGATCTCGTGGCCCGGTATCACCGGCACCTTCGGATCGGGCAGATCGCCGTCGACCACGTGAAGGTCGGTCCGGCAGACACCGCAGGCGAGAACGCGCGCGAGAATCTCGCCGGGTCCGGGAGGACGCACGGCCCACTCGACGGCCTCCACCTGGCCGGAACCCGGACGCGTCATCGCCATCGCGTGAAGAGTGTCCACTGTTGGACCGTCATGCGGCGCGCATCTACCCATAGCCCCACGTGAGTGTGAACGGTTCATATCACAGGAATGAGATTCGGTGACGGATGTGTAATCGCGAAGGGCAGGATCGATGGGCCGGAAGTCGCGCCGAGCCGTTGACTGGCAGGCGGATCCGAGCGCGATCGGTTTTCGTAACTTCGGCGGTATGGCGATTGCGTTTCGGCGCCTACGCACATGGCGAGCGCTGCAGCGATCCCGTACCTCTCCGGAGCTCTGCTGTACTGTGACGGTCTCGGCGAGCGCATCGTCACCTCCGACCCCGCGACCGGCGAGCTCCTTCAGGTCCTCCTGCTGAAGCACGAGCTGGGAGGGGCGCGATCGTTCGAGTTCGCGCTCCGCGAACGGACCGCCCGCCTGTCGAGCTTCCGCCATGCGTCCTACGCTCCCGTCTATCGCATCGATCGCGTGCCGTCCAGTCCGCCGCGGCTGGCCGTGGTGTCGGCCCACGTCGAGGGCACACGCCTCTCGGACCTGCTGCGGACTGCGCACGAGCAACAGCTGCAGATGGACATCAGCGCGGCGCTGTGCGTGATCCAGCAGCTCGCGCCGGCAGTGGCGCTCCTGCACGGCCATGCATCTGACGTCGCCCACGGGCTGATTGCGCCCGAGCGCCTGGTCGTGTCGCCATCTGCCAGGCTCGTCATCGTCGAGCAGGTGCTGGCGGGAGCGATCGAGCAGATGCAGTACGGCCGTGAGTTGCTCTGGGGGGACCTCAGGATTGCAGCCCCGACGGGCGCGGGTCCTGTCTGCCTCGACCGGAATGCGGACCTGGCGGGCGTCGGCCTCGTCGCCCTGGCACTTCTCCTCGGACGGCCGTTGCAGGACGACGAGTTCCCGGCTCGAATCGGCACGCTGCTCGACGAGGCCCGCGAGCGGACCGCGCTCGGCTACGAACGTCGCCTGTCGCAGCCGCTTCATGACTGGATCGCCCGGCTGCTCCAGATCGAATCGTACGACGGTTTCAGATCGGCCGCGGAGGCCTGTGCCGCCTTCGAGGACGTTGTGGTGGGCGACCCCCACTACCTGCCCGCGCCGATTGCGCTCGAGATGTTCCTCTCCCGTTGCGCCGCGGCCCTGCTCGAGGCGGCACCGGAGGACGAGCGGCCCGCCTCGGCGCCGCCGACGACAGCGCCGGAGACTGCAATAGAAGCACTCCATCCTGCCCGGATGACGTTGGCCGTGCCGGACCTTCACCATGAGCCGTCCGAGGCCGCGCCGTCCGGCGAGCCGGACTGGATGGCTGTGACACGACAGCCTGCCGTTGTGGCGACATCACTCGAGATGAGGGATCTGCTTGGTGCGCCGGATCTCCCGGGACTGGATGACGGCCTGCCGCCGCCGGTCCACGACCTCTCGGAGTCGAAGCCGAGCTGGCCGTCGGCGAGTCCCGGCCCGCCCCGGCGGCTCGAGATCCTCCGAGTGTCGCAGTCATGGGCAGCACGTCTCAATCGGCCGGAGTTCAAACGCAGGGGCGCCGCAGCCACAGTGATGATCCTGGTCCTCTGCGCAGGGACCGTCATCGCGCGCGTCGTGCGCGGCGATGCGGCGGCGTTTCCTACGGCCTCGGGAACGCTGGTCGTCAATTCGAATCCGGCGGGCCTGCAGGTTCTCATCGACGGGATCGATCGGGGACGGACGCCGGCCCGCGTTTCGCTGCGCGCCGGCGCGCACGCGCTCGAGGTGCGCGGCAGCGGCGGGCCTCGCCAGGTCGAGGTCGACGTACCGGCCGGCGCCGAGGTCTCCCAGCACTTCGAGTTCGCCGTTCCGGTCATGACAGGGGCGCTGCAGGTGAATTCTCAGCCGGAGCGGGCAGCGGGTCAGACAGAGACC
>DATIEW010000423.1:0-2365 GCA_035455585.1 Vicinamibacterales bacterium
AGTAATTCACGCAGAAGTCGACGACGACCCGCGCCCCCCACCCGCGCGCCGAACAAGCGAGCGCGCGGGCGGCGTCGTCTTGCCGCCGGACGAAGATCATGACGTCGGCCACTCCCGGCCGTTCATCGAACACGGATCGGATGCCGTGGCGCTCCAGGTAGGGAAGGAGCTGCAGACAACGGATCCAGACCGATGCCGGCATCCGGTCCACGTTTCGGTGCCGGACGGGTAGGATCCAGGTGACGGTGAGCGCGCGGCTCATCCCGCGCGCGCCGAGCGCAACCGCCGGGCACGCCCGGCGATCCAGCGCGCCACGGTGTCCGGCGAGGGCCGCAGCCGAAGGAACGTGCGAACGTACTCGGCGGTTCCCGGCAACGGCCGTCGCGACGCGCCCGCCGCCGTCGCCAGGTAGCGAGGAAAGACGACGTCGAAGGAGAAGCGTTCCACCGCGCGCTGTCGTGCCCGCTCCGCGAGCGCGGGCCGGCCGTCCATGACCCACGCCAAGGCGCGGTCGAAAGACCCCGGAGGCACGGCCGCTCCGCAATCCGCGACGAGTTCCGGCGTTCCCCCACTGGCCCGATAGAGAACCGGAAGCCCGCTCGCGAGCGCTTCGAGGACGACGTTGGAGCACGTCTCGTTCTCGGACAGCGTGAGGAGCGCGTGGCAGGAGCGTAGCACGGTCGGGAGGCGGTCCCACTCGACATAGCCGAGCTGGGTGAGATTGTCGAGCCGCGGGGCCCCTTCGTAGCAGCCGACCATGACGAAGCTGACATCCGGGCGGCGGCGGGCGAGCTCGTACACGCCGGCGGAGCCCTTTCGCGCGTTGGTGCTGAACGCCACGTGGGCGAGCCGCACACGGCCGGGAAGGGCGAGACGATCGCCGTCCGGGCGAAAGCGCTCGATGTCGACCGGATTGTGGATCACGGGCCCGTCCTGCCCGATGATCCCTCGGCCGCGTGTCGCCGCCCGGCCGTACGAGCTCTGGAACACCGTGGCGTCGGCCAGGAGGTTGACGAGCGCCTGGCGTACGTCGGCTGCCCCTTCCCGACCGTACTCGGTCGCCGAGCCATCGACGCGGTGGAGAATCGTGGTCCCCGGCCGGCGGCGCTTCACCCTCGCCACCAGCCGGTGGTCGATCGACCACGAGTTGGCCATCAGCAGATCGCACTCGCCGGCGGGATCGTCCGTGACGGCCATGCCCCGGGCTTGCAGGTACGCTCGGAGGTTCCGGTAGAAGGAGTACATCCCCCCTTGCGGCGCGTCCGCGATCGGGATGCAGATCCGCATCAGCGAACGGTCCGACGACTATACCGGGTCGTCGTCGTCCGGCTCCGTGCCCGCTCCGCCACCGCCCCACACGGTCTTGCCGTCCGACGTCCGCGACGGCTCGTGGCCCCATTTGAGACAGCTCCGGCAGAGCTCGGGTTCCTCGTCCGGGCAGGTGGCCGCGCGGTCGATCCGCCGCCGCAAGTCCATGTAGACGGGAGACTCCCAGACGTCGGTCAACGTCTGCCGGGCGAGGTTGCCGACGATCGCCTTGCCCGCGATGTCGTAGCAGCACGGCACCACGTCGCCGTTGTAGTAGACGAAGATCGCGCGGTAGATGTCGCTGCACGGCTTGATATGCAGCTTGCGCTGGTACTGCTCCGCGTGGGGCACCGCCTCGGGATCGGTCACCGCGAAGGTCTTCACGAAGAACCCGATGCCGAGCTCGGCGGCCATGGCCCGCGCGCGGTCGATCTCGTGCTCGTTGTTCCGCATCGCGATCATCTGCCACTCGAGCCGGATGGGTGAGCGGCGCTCCCGCGCCTTCGCCGCCATCATCGCCATGTTCCGGTGGACGCGCCAGAACTGGCCGCCGACGCGGTTCTTCTGGTAGACCTCCTCGCTCACCCCGTCCACCGAGAAGCGCAGCATGTCGAGGCCGGCGTCGAGCAGCCGCTCGGCCATGGCCTCGGTCAAAGGGAGGCCGTTCGTGAACATCTGGGTCTCGAGCCCGCGCGCCTTCACCGTGCGCACCATGTCGGCGATCGACTTGTGGAGCAGCGGCTCGCCCTGGAAGTGAAGCTGCATCTTCTCGATGCCGAAGGCGACCGCGTCGTCGACGATCTTGCCGTACAGGTCGAGCTCCATGGTGCCGAGGCCGCGCGGCAGGAGATCGTGCTCCGTGGACGCCAGCTGGTTCTGCATCCCGACGAGGCAGAACGGGCAGTTGAGGTTGCAGCGGCTCGTCACCTCGACCGACAGCATCCGGGGCCGACGGCCCCGCACCCGTCGCTTCGGATCCAGCATGTTGACGCCGACCGCGGCGTCAAGCTTCTTGACGGCGTCCTTCAGAATCCGCACAGGGTCCATAGTCTCCTCA
>DATIEW010000424.1:0-7125 GCA_035455585.1 Vicinamibacterales bacterium
GTCGCTAGTCGGCAGTCGACGGTCAACAGTCCCAGTCGGCTGTCAGTCGCCCGTCGGCTGTCAGTCGCCCGTCGGCTGTCAGTCGCCGACTGACTGACGACTGCGACTGCCGACCGCCGACTGCCGACTAGGGATCGATCAGAGATATCTGAGCACGACGAATCCGCCGATCAGCAGCACCAGGAAGAGGATCGCGGCGGTATCGAAGTGCCTCTCGATCAGCGCTCGGACGCTCGGGCCGAAGATGCGCAGGATTGCCGCAACAACGAAGAAGCGCCCGCCGCGCCCGATGATGCTGACGAGCACGAACGGCCAGAACGGCATCGCGGTCGCTCCGGCGGCGATCGTGGCCACTTTGTAGGGAATCGGCGTGAAGGCGGCGGCGGCGAGGAACCAGACTCCCCACGTCCCCTGATACAGTGCTACGACCTGATCCCAGTAGCGCTGGGCCTGGTAGAAATCCACGATCGGCTGGCCCACGGTCACCATCAGCGCGCTCCCGATGTAGTACCCGATGACCGCCCCCACGACAGACCCGGCGGTACAGAGCGCGGCGGCGGTGAGCCACCGGTGGGCGTTGGCCGCCACGATCGCGATGAGCAGAACGTCGGGCGGGATCGGGAACGCAGACGACTCGGCCACGGCGATGAGCGTCAGGGCCATCAGGCTCTGCGGCGTGTCCGCCCAGTGCATGGTCCAGTCGTACATCGCCCGGACCCAGCGCCTGGGCGCCGCCAGCACACCCCGGCCCGGCAACGCCGCCGGCACGGGCGCGCCGCCGGGAAGATCAGGGACGCTCACGCGAGAGCCTGCCGGAGGTCGTCGATCAGGTCCGCCGGATCCTCGATGCCTGCCGAGATACGCACGAGGCTGTCGGTCAGGCCGATGGCAGCCCGCCGTTCCGGCGGCACCGAAGCATGCGTCATCGACGCCGGATGGCAGATGAGGGTCTCGACGCCCCCGAGGCTCTCGGCCAGGGCCATCAACCGGACGCGGTTGCAGACCTGGCGGGCCTTCTCGAAGGTGCCCACGTCGAAGGAGAGCATGCCCCCGAAGCCGCTCATCTGCCGCCGCGCGAGCGCGTGCTGCGGGTGTGTGGAGAGGCCGGGGTAGAACACCTGCCGGACCGACGGCACCGACGTCAGGAACTCGGCGAGCGCCATCCCGTTGGCGCTGTGCTGCGCCATCCGCAGCGCCAGCGTCTTCGTTCCCCGCAGAACCAGCCAGGCATCGAACGGGCTCAGGATGGCGCCCTCCGCGTTCTGGACGAACTGCAGCCACTCGATGTCCTCGTCCCGCACGGCGACGACGATGCCGCCCACGCTGTCGCTGTGGCCGTTGAGGTACTTGGTCGTGCTGTGAACGACGAGATCCGCACCGAACTCGATCGGCCGCTGCACGCAGGGGCTCGCGAACGTGTTGTCGACGACCAGCCGCAGCCCCCGGGCCCGCGCGATGTCGGCCGCGCGCGCGAGGTCGGTCAGCCTCATCACCGGGTTGGTCGGCGTCTCGACGAACAGCATCTTCGTCTCGGGCCGGATCGCCTGCTCGATCTGCTCCGGGCACGACGTGTCGACGTAGGTGAACTGCAGCCGGTACTTCGACAGGACCTTGTCGAACAGCCGGAACGTCCCGCCGTAGGTGTTATCGGTCACCACGACGTGATCGCCCGACGCGAGCAGCGTGGCGACGGCGCCGATGGCCGCCATGCCGGAGGCGAAGGCGTACGCCGCCCTGCCCCCTTCGATGGCCGCGATGTTGCGCTCGAGCGCGGCGCGAGTCGGGTTCTGCGTGCGCGCGTACTCGTAACCCTTGTGTCGCCCAAGCTCGTCCTGGACGTAGGTGGCCGTCTGGAAAATCGGGGTGATGATCGCCCCGGTCGACGGATCGGGTTCCTGGCCGGCGTGAATGCACACGGTGGAAAAACGGGCGTGGTCGGGAAGCTTCATCTGCGGGATAGGGACATGCCGAGTGACGAGTGTACCAGGAATGCGGAGTGCTGAGTGATCTGGGCGTAACCGGAATGCGGAGTGCTGGATGATCGGACATTCAGCGTTCGACGTTCAGCATTCAGCCTTCAGCATTCGTATTACGATAGTCTGTTATCATTCGGTTTTCAATTCATGCGCAGCCGACGAGTCGCCAGCACGCCCGCACCGGCGCACCGCCGGAGGGGGTCAACGGCTCAGCCGCTGCCTCCCGCAGAACCTCCGCGGTCCGCCGCAGCCGTGTTCCTGCGCTCGTGGCCGGGCCGGCTCTTCATCGTCTCGCTGGCGGTCAAGCTCCTCGTCGCTCTGCTGCGCGTGTTCGGGGATCTCCCGGCCTTCGTCGAAGTGCTCAGCAGCACGGCCACCATCGGCCTGATCGTCGCGCTGCTCTACTTCGGGTCGCGCCTCTTCGTGCTCGTGAAGACGCGGCTGCTCTGGCGGGTCCGCCGCAAGCTGATCCTCTCGTACATCTTCATCGGCGTGGTACCGGCCCTGCTCATTGCAGGCTTCTTCCTGCTGGCCGCCAGCGTCGCATCGATGAACGTCAGCGCGTACCTCTTCAAGGACAGCTACGACGATGTCGTGCAGGACGCGACCGTGCTGGCCGAAGCGGCGGCCAGGGAGATCGGACGATCGCCGCAGACCACCGGCGACACGCTCCGGCGCCTCCAGGAGAACGCCGCGCGCAGCCGGAACTACCCGTCGCTGTCGCTGGTGTTCGTCCCGCAGCCCGGACTCGGGAGCGCCGTGCGGGCCGGCGCGTGGGACCACGCGCCCGCGCCCGAGACCGTGCCGGCATGGGTCCAGGAAAGAACGGCGGGCTTTGCGGGCACGGTGGTGATGGAGAAAAACAACGGCACGGGCCGCCTGGAGCTGGTTGTTCGCGCCGTCAGGCGGACCACCTCCGGCCCCCGGACCCTGGGATTCGCCGTCGCCGACGTTCCGATCGACGGGGCCCTGATCGACCAGCTCCACGAGTCGAGCGGCGTGAAGGCGGGACCGGTCGAGATCAGCGGCGATCGCTCGCGTCCGGATCTCGTGGGCGCCATGGGAGGTCCGCCCGGCGACGAGTCCCGGCAGTTCTCTCTCTTCGGGCGGAGCGTCGCGTTCTTCGACGCATACGACTGGCAGACCGGTGACGTCAGGCGTGCGACGGTCTCGATGACGTACCGCGTCAGCGAGCTGTACCAGCGGCTGTCGCGGGCACAGGCCGCGCAGCTCACCTCGACGGTCACCGTCGCCGAGGGCGTGCTCCTGCTGCTCATTTTCTTTGCCGTGCTGTTCCTCATCATCTGGCTGGCTGCGCTCGTGATGGGGCTGGCGCTCGCGCGGTCGATGACCAGCTCGATCCACGAGCTGTTCATGGGCACCGAGCGCGTCCGCCAGGGGGACTTCACGCACCGCATCGACATCCGGACGAAGGACCAGCTCGGCGAGCTGGCCGGTTCCTTCAACCAGATGACCGGGAGCATCGAGAATCTCCTCCAGACGGCGGCCGAGAAGAAGCGGCTGGACGAGGAGCTGCGGATCGCACGGCAGATCCAGATGTCGCTGCTCCCGCGCGGACCGGTCGGGATACCGGGGCTCTCGGTGACCGCGCTCTGCGTGCCCGCCAGGGAGGTCGGTGGCGACTACTACGACTTCTTCCCGCTCGGGCCGCAGCGCGTCGGCGTGTTGATCGCCGACGTGTCCGGGAAGGGAACCTCCGCGGCGCTCTACATGGCGGTGCTGAAGGGCATCGTGCTGTCGCTGAGCCAGATCTACCAGTCCCCGCGGCAGCTCCTGCTGGAGGTGAACCGGATCATCTCCGACAACCTGGACAGCCGCAGCTTCATCACGGTGACCTACGCGGTGATCGACCTGGCCGCGCGCCACATGACGTACGCGCGCGCCGGGCACACGCCCCTCATCTACGTGCCGGGACCGGCGGCCGGGAACCGGGGCGCCCAGGTCCTGACCCCCAACGGACTGGTGCTCGGGTTGCGGATCGACGGCGCGGCCGAGAAATTCGCCGAGCTGCTGGAAGAACAGCGCGTGCCGCTCCATCAGGGAGACATTCTGGTCTTCTACACGGATGGCATCACCGAGGCGATGAACGCACGCAGTGATCTCTTCGGCGAGTCGCGGCTCAGCCGCATCGTCGAAGACCACTCGCACCTGGAATCGGGCGAGCTGCGCGAGAGAATCCTGCGCGAGATCGAGGCGTTCGTCGGCAGCGCGGACCAGCACGACGACATGACCATGATCCTCATCAAGGTCGAGCGGCCCGAGGCCGCACGGGTGGCGGTGTGACGCGGACGGGGCGCGCGACGCGGGCCGCGTGCTGCACGGCCATACTGTCCGCGGGAGGCGTGTGTATGCTCTCGGCGGAGTGCGTGCCTGACGTGGCCATCGTCAACGCAAGGGTTCATACCGTCGATCCCGCGAAGCCCGCGGCCGAGGCCGTCGCCGTCTGTGGCGCGATCATCGCGCGCGTCGGCTCCACGGCGGAGGTCCGACGGCTGGCCGCGCCCACGACGCGCGTCATCGACGCCGGGGGCCGCCTCGTGCTGCCGGGCTTCAACGACGCCCACGTGCATCTGATCGCGGGCGCCGAAGAGATCGTCGGCGTCGATCTGCGACCGTCGACCGATCCGGCCGACATGGCCCGCCGCCTTCACGATCACGCCGCGCGGCTCCCCGCCGGGCGGTGGATCACCGGCGGCAACTGGGACCACGAAGCATGGCCCGGCAAGGCCCTGCCGACGCGAGCGCAGATCGACGCGGCCACGCCGAACCACCCCGTCTTCGTGCGCCGGCTCGACGGCCACTTGGCGCTGGCCAACAGCCTAGCCCTGAAGATGGCCGGCGTCACGCGCGACATGCCGTCGCCCGGTGGCGGCGAGATCGTCCGTGACGCCGGCGGCGAGCCGACCGGCGTGTTCAAGGACCACGCCATGGATCTGGTGTCGCGCGCGATCCCTCCCGACACCGTCGAGCAGACGCTGGAAAAGGCACGGGCCGCGCTCGAGCTGGCCGCCACGCTGGGCGTGACGACGATCCAGGACATGACGGCCGACGCGCGCGAGATGCGCGCCTATCAGACGCTCCGGAAGGCGGGCGAGCTCACAGCCAGAATCTACGCGATCCAGAACCACGGGATCGCCGGGCTGCGCGAGGCCGGCATCGAGACCGGGTTCGGAGACGACTGGCTTCGGGTGGGCGGGATCAAGCTCTTCGCCGACGGGTCGATGGGTGCGGGCACGGCCGCTTTCTTCGAGCCATACGCCGACGATGCCGGCACGAGCGGCCTGCTGCTGCAGCCGCCCGAGGAGCTGGAACGCATGGTGTTCGAGGCCGACGAGGCGGGATTCCAGCCCGTCGTACACGCAATCGGCGACCGCGCCAACGCCATCGTTCTCGACATCTTCGAACGGCTCCTGCGCCTGCGCGGGCCCCGCGATCGGCGTCCGCGGATCGAACACGCGCAGGTCGTCAGGCCGCAGGACAGGGCGCGGTTCAGGGCGCTGGGGGTCATCGCGTCGATTCAACCGAGCCACTGCATCGACGACATGCGGTGGGCCGAAGCCCGCATCGGACGCGAGCGCGGCGCGACGGCCTATAACTTCCGGTCCTTCGTGGACGCCGGCGCGCGGATCGCCTTCGGCACGGACTGGTTCGTCGAGCCGCTCGATCCGATGCTCGGGCTGTACGCCGCCGTGACACGGCAGTTCCCCGACGGCACACCGGCCGGCGGCTGGTTCCCCGAGGAGCGCATCAGCATCGAGCAGGCCGTCGAGTACTACACGCTCGGGTCCGCCTACGCCGAGTTCGCCGACGCGCGCAAGGGCAGCATCACGGAAGGCAAGCTCGCGGATCTCGTCGTCCTCTCCCGCGACATCCTGGGCGTGCCACCGGGACAGATTCTCGGGACGCGACCGATCCTTACGATGGCCGGCGGGAGGATCGTCTTCGAGCGTCCGGAATGGTAGGCGGATGGGCGAACTCGTCGTCATCTTCACGACGCCGTCCCACATCGAGGCTGACGTCGTCCGCGGCCTGCTCGATACGCACGGCATCGCGGCGATGGTGACGTCGGATCAGTCGAGAACAGCGTTTCCCTTCTCGCTGAACGAGCTGCGCGTGGCCGTGAAGGAATCGGATGCGGCCCACGCGCGGCGGATCATCGACAGCCACCGCGAGGAGGTCGGGCCCGGCCGCGTGGTGCCGTTCGGCACCGAATACGAACCGCTGGAGCGGGCGATCGGCTACCGGTTCCGCGATCCGGGCCTGCTCGAGCACGCGCTGACCCACCGGTCACGCGTGCACGAGGACGCGAGCGGCGGCGTGATCGACAACGAATCGCTCGAGTTCCTGGGCGACTCGATCCTGGGGTTCGTCATCGCGGACATGCTGTTCCGCCAGTTCCCGCAGCACAACGAAGGGCAGAAATCCAAGCTCAAGGCGTCGATCGTGTCGGCGGCGCTGCTGGCCCGGCTCGGTGAGCGGATCGACCTCGGGAAGTACCTGATACTGGGCAGGGGCGAGGAGAAGACCGGCGGGCGGCGCAAGCACGCGATCATCGCCGACTGCTACGAGGCGCTCATCGCCGCGATCTACCTCGACGGCGGCATCGAGCCGGCGCGCACGTTCATCGAGCGCCAGTTCAGCGACATCATCGAGGAGGCGCGCCGCACCGGAGCCGAGGCCTCGTTCACCGAGGACTACAAGTCGGCCCTGCAGGAGTGGCTGCAGTCGCGGGACCGGGGTCTTCCGCTGTACCGGCTCGTGACCGAAGCCGGACCGGCGCACCGCCGGCGGTTCGAGGTCGAGGTGCTCGTCGAGGGACAGCCGCTCGGGCGCGCGGAGGGGCGCAGCAAGAAGGAGGCGGCCCAGGCGGCCGCGCGCGCGGCGCTCGCGGCACTCAATCGATCTCGATGATGCCCCAGGATTTCTCCCGGACGCCGTCGGGCGCGGCGGCGCCGGCGAGCGCGAGCGCCGGCTCCGCCTGCGGCAGACGCGCCGCCACGTACGCGTGCACTTCGCGCGCGATGTCCTCGTCGGCCGGCGGCGCCGACCGGCCGTGCAGTCTGATCCACAGGCGCATCAGCGGATCGGCGCAACTGTATCGCTTCTGCCGGGATACCACGAGATCCAC
>DATIEW010000425.1:0-3249 GCA_035455585.1 Vicinamibacterales bacterium
CGTTGCGCTCGTCCGGTTCTTCGACCTTCGCCCGGTCGTGAAGATCACGCTGGTCGCGCCCGCGATCTCCGCGGTCCCGCTATATCTGCTTCTGAACGTCGTCGTGGGCATTCCGTACATCGTGTTCCAGCGGCGACAGACGCCGGGGACGGTGTCGCCCGCATAGGAGGCAGGTCTTGTTGCCACGCTGCCGCTCGAAATCGCTGCCCGCTCGGCTTGACACCGGACTCGATCTCACTGTACCTGTTGCGTGTCGTCTCGCTGAGGTACAGCCACCGTCGCGCCTCGACCAGCGCGCGCAGAGACCTGCTGAGTCCGCGAGATTTGACGCATGGCCTTCTCTCGCATTCGCTCAACACCGAAGCCTCGACAGGAGTTCACATGTCATTGCGCGCGTTCGCGGAACGTTCTGGACTCGCGGGAGCCTTGCTGGCATTGGTGGCCTGCCAGTCGCAGCCCCCTGCTGTCAACCCGGATGACCCGGAGATCGTGGCTGCCGTCGACTCCATCCTCAACCGGGCCGTGGCGGCCGCGATGAAGGTCGATGCGGAAGGCGCACTGTCCGTCTCGACGATGGACGAGACGTTCACGTTCATTACGGGCGACACCATGCTGACGGGCTACGATCAGGCCCTGGCCGCGTTCCGCCAGACGTATTCGATGCTGCAGGGACAGACGAACGAGGTCATCGAGAAGCGGACGCGGGTGCTCTCGCCGGACGTCGTCCTCGTCTCCGCCGTATCGGAGGGCACCTACACCGACAAGGCCGGCTTCACGTCCGCCCCCGTCGGGCTGGGGTCGACACTCGTCTTCGTGCGGAGAAACGGCGAATGGCGGGTGATCCACTTCCACCAGTCCGTCGCCAGGTAGTCGTGGACCGCCCGAAGGAGGTTTCCATGTTCTTTCGTGTCGCAGTACTCGCCGGTTCGCTGGTTGCAGCTCCGGTGCTCGCGCAGGTCGCCGCCACTCCGCCGCCGCCCCCACCAGAGCCGAAGAAGCTGACCCTTGCGCAGCTGGGTCTCTTCATCTATCCGGCCAAGGAGCAGTCGCCGGAGCAGCAGAAGCTGGACGAGGATGCGTGCTACCAGTGGGCCGAGACGAACACCGGCCTGATCATGGTGGCCGGCACCGTCGACACCGAGGCGGCTGGCAAGGCTGCAGCGAGTCAGGCAGGGCAGGGGGCGGTTGCGAAGGGAGCCGCCGGCGGCGCGGTGGCGGGGGTGGCCATCGGGGCGATTGCCGGGGATGCGGGCAAAGGCGCCGCCATCGGCGCGGTCGCAGGCTCCATGGGCGGGTTGCGAGGCCGTCACAAAGCCAAGCAGGCGGCAGGGCAGGCGGGTGCCCAGCAGGCAGTGGAAGCGAATCAGGCAGCCGTTGACAAGTTCAAACGGGCGGCGAGCGCCTGCCTCGATGCGCGCGGCTACTCCGTGAAGTGAGCCCCGCGAGCGCCGTCCGTTCGCGGTGGAGCATCGCGGTGCGCGCCGGCAGTCCGGCTCGCTCGCAAGGAGCTCGCGCAGATCATCCAAGTTACGTTTCATCCGTGGCCTCGCGGCGCTCCTGCCCGCCCTGATCCTGGCCCTGGTCCCGTACCGTCGTGCTTCGCGCCACGGTGACGCGCCTGATGCGGACGGTCCGGGATAGTCACGGCGCCCCGAGATGGTCCCAGTCGCCCTGCGCGGCGGTCCGGAGAATCCGGCACTACGGGCAGGCCCTGGAGCCAGCCGGCGTAAACGCGGCAGCGAATCTCGAGCCGCCACGTCAACCGCCCTGCGACGGAAGTGAAGCTGCAGCCGGAGAGGCGCCGGACCGCTGGACTCGCACCCACCGCTCCGCGTACGCTGGTCGCCGTGCGAACGAAGCTGCTCGCGCCGGTCTGTCTCCTCCTCGGCGTGCTGCCGATCGGGACGGGCGACATCAGCCGTCAGACGGGAGCGACACAGCTGGCCGGCGGCGCGACGCAAGCCGTCGGCCGTGCGCAGGCGACGACCGGCAGTGACCCGGCAGCCTGGCTGCCCGCGCGCGACGCGCTGAAGCAGCTGCCAACCGAGCTTCTCTCGATGCTGGAGGAGAATCCCTACTCCTACTTCCGCTACGTCAACCGTCCCTGGGGCCGGCAGGTCTGCGACGCGTTCCGGGCCGATCTACCCTCCCTTCCGCGCGTGCGCGTGCACGGCGACGCCCACGTCGAGCAGTATGCGTTCACCGCCGACGAGTTCGGCCTGGACGACTTCGACGACTCGGCGGAAGGTCCATCGGTCATCGACCTGACGCGGTTCGTCGGATCGCTGGAGCTGGCTGCGCGGCGGCTCGGCTGGACGCGCGACGTCGACCGCGTCATCGACGACTTCTTCCGCGGCTACGAGCGGGCGCTCGGCACGACGACGGCCTACCGCCCTTCGACGCCCGCCATCGTGGTACGGCGGCGTCCCCTGGCGGCCCGGGAACCCGCCGCGTTTCTCGCCTGGACGGACTCCCTGATGCAGCCGGTCACAGACGACGTGGCGGAGTCGACGCGCAAGTCGCTGGCGGGCGTAGCTCGCCTGCTCGCCAGAGAACGTCCCGGTACCACCGTCGAGCAGTTCGCGCTCAAGAAGGTGGGCCTGATTCGACTGGGGATTGGCAGCCTGCTGACGCCCAAGCTGCTCGCCCGAGTCGAGGGGGCAACGAAGGATCCTGACGACGACCTCGTGCTCGAAGCCAAGGCGCTCAGCGATCTGGCGGCGATCGACTGCCTGATCGTGCCCCCTGTAGAGGAGACACTTCGGGTGATCGACGGTTCACGGCAGATCGGGCGATTGAAGCACGACGTCCTGTCCATCGTGCCGAATGTCCTTGTCAAGGACAGAGAAGTGCGCGACTGGTGGATCCGCACGTGGGACAGGACGTACGGGGAAGTCGACGTGGATCACTTCGAATCGGCCGAGGAGCTGCGTGAGGTGGCTCATGACGCGGGCGCGCAGCTGGGCAGCACCAACCTGCCGGCAACGGCGGACGGCGCCGGCCTGCGCGCGCGCGAACGGCAGGCGATTGCCCGGCTGCAGCCGCGGATCCGCGCCCTGGCCCGCGAGCTGAGCCGCGACATCGTCGGGGCCTGGGAACGGCTCCGCCGGTGAACGCCTGCGGGGTGCCTGGAACAGATCGATGACCCGCACCTCTGGCTCGGATCGCGATCCGCGGCTTCGAACGGCGCCCGCCGCTCTCGAGCGTGCCGCCGGCGCGATCGACCGGGCCGAGCGCTACCTTCGTGGC